>JAQUCE010000046.1 GCA_028686345.1 Kiritimatiellia bacterium | reverse complement strand
ACTGTATCAAACCAGTCGAGGCCCTTTTCTTATTTGTAAGTTGTTGATTTACCGTGTTTTATCTAATATTCCCGTGTTGTGCCAAACCTCTTAGCGTTCTCCTACAACCAAGTGGATCTCAAAAGATCCGCTTGGAGAAGCGGGCGACTGGAACCTCACATCCTTCTGTGACAACGATCCGATTAACAACTATGATCCCACCGGGTTGGAAATCAAGGATTACGATTATGATCCATGGTTTTTGCCTTCCAGTTCAATTCCAGGTGGTCTAGGTTATAAATACGGAACAACCTGGTGGGAAGATGGAGCCTGTGGTTTCAGGAACTGGGGTGCTGTTTTTAACAACGTGCTTCACGGTGTAACTGATGAAACGATTAATTTGATCAGTAGCATGGAAGTAAATATTAATGATCCTATGGCACCGCATTTAAAACATGTGTCCGAATAGATAAAGTTGGATTAACCACGAAAAGCGCGAAAGTGGTGCGCAGTTGATTTTTAACCACAAAGGGCCTAGCGCAGCATAGCCGCCTGTCTGCGTGCAACGCACAGGCAGGCAACCAATTTTTTATCTCTCACGCTGATAAATTTTTGACGTTTTAGGTGGTAATGGGCAGCAGGATTTGGTATTCTATTATGTTTTATGCCCCCGAAGAGGGACGAGAAATGGGCCTTTCGCAGTCGGGTGACTGGGATAAATACGTGGCCCCCTTGTTTATTAACACTAAAAACATCTGATTCAAGAGCGGCGTTTTGTAAATTAAAAAGCCACAGTGCTCTTAATTGGATTGGAAAAAGATTCATATGGCAATTCGCAAACCCCGGGCTGCAACACCCAAAACCGGTCCAATGTATGAGGCAATGGAGGCAGCACTGAGTGAGCAGATGCATCAGTTCACTGCAAACTCAATTATCAAGGGTAAAGTCAGCGGCATCAGAGGTAACGAAGTACTGGTTGACATTGGCTACAAATCAGAAGGCTCAGTTAACGCCAACGAGTTTAAAGATGTTTCGACCGTGCATGTTGGTGATGTGATCGATGTGCTGTTGGTCGAGCTTGAGAGTGACAGCGGCATGGTGGTTCTCAGCAAAGGACGCGCTGACGAGAAGTTACGCTGGGACGCGGTTCTTGAGAAGTACACCGAGGGCGGTATTGTTACCGGCATTGTCCGGAGCAAAGTGCGCGGTGGTCTGATTGTAGATGTCGATGGCGTCGATTCATTCCTGCCTGGATCACAGATTGATGTGACACCGGTTGCGGATGTTGACGCTTTTATTGGCCAAAGCTTTGAGTTCAAAGTGATTAAGATCAGCAATGAACGCCGGAACATTATTGTCTCCCGCCGTGAACTGATCGAAGAGCGCATGGCTGATCGCAAACGTGATCTGCTGGCTTCAATTGAAAAGGGGCAGCAGCGTGTTGGCCGCGTTAAGAATATCACTGATTTCGGCGCCTTTGTGGATCTGGATGGTTTGGACGGACTGCTGCATATCACTGATATGAGCTGGGGCCGTATCAAGCATCCGGGTGAAATGCTGAAGGTCGGACAGGAAGTGGAGGTGACGATCCTGGACGTTGACATGGATCGCGAGCGCGTTTCTCTCGGCCTGAAGCAGTCCACACCGAATCCGTGGGATGATATTGGCGGCAGCTTCCCGATTGGCAGCCGCCTGCGCGGCAAGGTTGTCAACCTGGTGCCCTACGGCGCGTTTGTTGAAATTCAGCCCGGCATTGAAGGCCTGGTGCATGTTTCCGAGTTCTCCTGGACTAAACGCGTTGCGCGCGCATCCGATGTTCTGGCTGTAAATGATGAGGTGGACGTGGTTGTTCTGAGCATTGATGCGGAAAACCAGAAGATCGCTCTCGGCATTCGCCAGACAGAGGAAAATCCCTGGGATACGGTTCAGGAGCGTTACCCGGTCGGCAGCCGCATCAGCGGCAAGGTGCGGAATTTCACCACTTACGGCGCGTTTGTTGAGCTGGAAGAGGGTATTGATGGCATGATCCACGTCTCTGATATGTCATGGACACGTAAGATCAATCACCCGAGCGAGGTCCTGCAGAAGGGCCAGCAGGTCGACGCTGTGGTGCTCGAGGTCAACCCTGAGGATCAGCGCATCAGCCTTGGCTTGAAGCAGGCGAGCGATGACCCATGGAACACCATTACCACCCGCTTCGCAATCGGACAGATTGTCAAGGGCACGGTCTCCAAGATCGCCTCCTTCGGCGCTTTTGTTGAACTGGAAGATGGCGTGGACGGACTGGTTCACATCTCTCAGATCTCTGATCAGCATGTCGAGAAGGTCAAAGATGCACTCAAGGTCAATGATGAGGTTGAGGCGCGGATCGTGAAGATCGACAGCGAGGAACGCCGTATCGGTCTCAGTATCAAGGCTGTCAACATGGATGAGACAGAGATTGAAGAGTTGACCCGCGACTTTAATGTCTCTGATCTGAAGCCTGGTGAAAACCTGGTTGGTCTGGCGGCCGCATTCGATGACGCTTTCGCGCAGAGCGAGAGTGAAGAGTGGCACCCTGGCGATCAGTAATCCGTTGCTAAAAAAAGGGCGTCTGGCAACAGGCGCCCTTTTTTGGCTTTCAGAGTCGGAAGAAATTTTTTTTGAAGAGTAATTAATTGTCTTTTAACCTCCCACAAGGGTTAGAAAGAGTAAAGAATGAAAAATGTTTTAAATATATTTAAGTCGCGTCATTTGTTTGAGGATATGACCAGCCCGGATCTGGAGCAGCTGTTTGACAGACCAACAACTGTTTATGCTGGCTTTGACCCCACCGCCGATAGCTTGCAGGCTGGCAACTTCGTGACGATTATGGCACTGGCGCATCTGCAGCGTCAGGGTCACAAGGTGATTGCCCTGGTTGGCGGCGCCACTGGTTTGATCGGTGATCCCTCTGGCAAATCACAGGAACGCAATCTGCTCACCAAGGAACAGGTGGAGCAGAATCTTGTGGGCATTAAGGAAAATCTATCGCGCTTTCTGGATTTCAATCCCAGCTCCGAGAATGCGGCTATCATGGTTAATAACTATGAGTGGTTTAAGGAGCTTTCGTTCATCGATATTCTGCGTGATGTTGGACGTCATTTCCGCATGTCGCAGATGTTGGGCAAGGACAGTGTTAAGAAGCGCCTCGAATCCGATGATGGCATGAGCTTCACCGAATTCTGCTACCAGATTCTCCAGGGCTATGACTTCTATCATCTCTACCAAACTTACGGCTGCCGGGTGCAGATTGGAGGCTCAGATCAGTGGGGCAATATTACCGCTGGCACCGACCTGGTGCGCAGGCTGAGCGGCCAGGAGGTTTTCGGGATGACCTTTCCGCTGGTCTGCGACAGCACAGGCAAGAAGTTTGGCAAGAGTGAGGGCAACGCGATCTATTTGGATGCGAACAAAACTTCATACTATGAGTTTTATCAGTTCTTCTTGCGCTCGCTGGATGCTGATGCTGTGCGCTATTTGAAAATTTTCACATTTCTGCCTGAGGAGCGCATTGCAGAGCTGGCCGAGTGCGTGGCGAACGAGCCTGGGCGTCGCGAGGCCCAGAAGGTGCTGGCAGCGGAGTTGACCCGTTGTGTGCATGGGGAGCAGGGACTGACCACAGCGCTGAAGGCCACCGAGGTGTTGTTTGGCGGTTCAATGGAAGGCATGGGCGCCGATGATCTCACAAAAATATTTGCTGATGTCTCCTCTGGTACCCTGAATCGGACTGAGGTGGTTGGCAAACCAGCCTTTGAGGTGATCGCGGCCGCCAGGATGGTCAGCAGCAAGGGTGAAGCCCGCCGTCTGGTGGAGCAGGGCGGCTTGAGCATCAACAACATCAAGGCACCAGGCCTGGAGCGTGAGATCACAGCCGATGATCTGGTTGATAACCGCCTAGTTGTTCTGCGCAGCGGCAAGAAAAACTACTTCCTGTTGAAGGTCGAGAGCTAGATTCACGCCGTGACCGGGGGGGGCTCGTTTGTGTTCCACCGCCTGGCAGCTTGCGGCTCGCAAACCACTTAGCTGCGCGTCTCTTGCACTCGCGCAGCACTGTAGCCGCGGGCCTTGAACGCGGGGGCTCATTCGTGTTCCACCGCCAGACCACTGGACATAGACGTGAAAAACTTAGTATTTTTTGCCTTATAAACAACGCAGTAATCTTTGTGAGCTATGTGTTCCTTGTGGTTTCAAAAATTAAAGTGCAACCATTTTGACCCCCTATGTCCAGTGATCAGACCGCCTGGTAGCTTGCGGCTTGCATTGCACGACACTGGCGCCCGCCGGCGCGTTCACGGCCAGCCGCCCTGCCAGCGGCTCGGCTGGCACACGCCTGCCAGGTGCGGAGCAAGGAGGTCAGTCGCTATGCGGCTGACTAAAGTGCGCAACCTGATGGCTCGTCTGTTGTTCGCAGTCGCCCGCATAGCGGACGACTTCCTGGCTTCGCGCCTTATCTGTGGCCTACTTTTGCCAGCCTACCGTAATCTGATGTGTTTTTATCAGCCCACTTTGCTATAATCGCACCATGACAATCAATAACCAGCCAGTACAGTTCCTTGAAGGCGCGACCATCCTTGAGATTGCGACTGCCGCGGGAATCCATATCCCGACGCTCTGCTATCAGCAGGGGCTGCATCCGACCGGCGGATGCGGTGTGTGTGTGGTCGAGGATCTCGACACCGGCAAGATCATGCCCTCCTGCGCCACACTCGCAATTGAATCATTGAATCTCAGTTCAAACTCGCAAAGGGTGACCGAGGTACGTAACTCCGCGCTCGAGCTGCTGCTCAGCGACCACCCGGCCGACTGCGAAGCGCCCTGCCGGATGGCCTGCCCCTCGGGTCTGCCAGTGCAGCAGATGCTGCAGCTGGTGGCTGCCCGCCGCTGGGATGAAGCGCGCGCCATTGCCCGGCGCTATCCCTTTGTCTGTGGCGACAAGTATTGCGACACAGCTTGTGAGAGGGCCTGCCGACGCTCCAAGCTGGGCGGCGCGGTGGCAATCTGCGCCATTCATCGCAAGCTGTGTGATGATGTATCGCTGGAACCAACGCGCAAGGCGCGGTCCGCTCACGCATTCCGCTCACGCATGACCGGGCTTGATGATGAGGTGCTGCTCAGAATGGCAGCGGAGCAGGGGGTGCGGATCTACTCTGGTCAAGGCCCGATTGACAACGAACTCGCGGTTTATGAGGCTAAGCGCTGCCTGAATTGCGGGTGCGGCCGCCCTGACACCTGCGAGCTGCGTGATCTCTGCGGCACGCTGGGAGTGCGGCAGGGGGGTGCGACCGGCTCCACACGAGCGGTGGCGCGCGAGCAGGGGGCGCGGGGGTTTCGGTTTGACTCTACCCGCTGCATTCTCTGCGGGCGCTGTGTGCGTGCCACGCAGCTGCTGGGCAGCGGGAAGATCGCTCCCGGCTTTCACGGGCGCGGCTTTGATGCCCGCATTGCTCCACCCTTAGGCCGCACCTGGGATGATATGGAGGAGCAGACCTTGGCTGCCTGTGTGGCTGCCTGCCCGACCGGGGCGATGTGGATGGAATGAAAGGCGCGTACCAGCCGGACAACACGCGAACCAAAGCTCGCTAAACCGGGGTCACGCTAAACCGGGGTCACGCTAAACCGGAGCTTAAAGTTGAAATGTGTAGGGTTGGCTCTCTGAGCCAAACAAAGATAATGAAACCCCATGGCGCGCCTTTGACGAACAATCGCCAGGCAGACGCTAATTGCTTCATAGAAGCAACACTACATTCTAAGACGTACTTTTCACATGCCTGTTGCAAAATGCCACCCGTAGAGCGGCTGCTACATTGACGGACTAAAAGCTGTTTTGGTTTTCCTGCCTTTATGGTTGTTCATCCTTTGGCTTTGCTATATAATAAACCCTTATAATTTCAACTCGTAGCATAGATTTTTAAACCAATTTTCAATTGAAGCAAGAGAGGCTTTGTATGACTGTTCTAGAGGCTGCCCGTAGGTTAAATGCCGAAGTGATTGTGGAAGGTGACGCAGTTACCCACCCTATTAGACACGTTGTCGCGTCTGATCTGATGAGTGATGTGTTGCTGGTGGATGATGAGGATATACTGCTTTTAACCTCGTTGGCCAGCGATCAAGTTTTGCGTACGGCGCATATTATCGGTGCCGTGGGTGTTATCGTGGTGAATGGCAAATCCCTGCCAACGTCGATGGTGCAAGTGGCGCGCGATCTTGGGATCACACTGATCAAATCCGACAAAACCAAATATGGTGCCTGCATTGCAATCCATGAAGCTTTGGAAAGAGTATGAGCGACCTCCCCAAAAACTACATCTCAGAGCCGGGATTAAACGGCGAAGGTGTTGAGCAGCCCGCCGAACCGCTGGTCTTGATTGAGATGATCCAGCGGCTGAAGGTGCGTGATGTGATGACCTCGAAACTTGTGACCGTGGTGCGCGCCTCGCCATTGCGAGAAGTTCAGAGCTTGATGAAAGCCAAAAGGATCAGTGGCGTTCCAGTCGAGGAGGGCGGACGTTTTCTCGGTCTGGTCACGATCAACGATATTCTGCGGGCACTGGAGGGCGGCTATATTGATGAGACCTGCCAGAAACACATGTCAACCAAGTTGGTCGTTCTTGAAGACGACATGCCTCTCTCGTTCGCACTGCGTTATTTTGAAAACTATCATTACGGGCGTTTTCCGGTGATTAACCGTGAGCAGAAGCTGGTCGGAATTATCTGCCAGCGCGATATCAACCGCGCCCTGCTGCTGGAACTTGCCAATGAGCTAAATCGACTGGAGAGCGAGTGGGTGCTCAGCAAAGCCACTGCGCAGCCCTATAACCTCTATGTGCTGCGCGAATTTCCGGTCAGTAAGTATGATTTCGAGAACGCCGGTAAGGCAGCCAATAAGATCAAACAAATCCTGCAGGAGAAGAAATTTCCCCCCAAGGTGATCCGCCGTATTGCTGTGGCCGCCTATGAGCTGGAGATCAATCTCTGTGTGCACTCTGACGGAGGTTCACTTTCATGGCAGATCTCTAATGGGCGCGCTGAAATTATTGCCACTGATTCCGGCCCGGGCATCGTCGACCTGGAGTGGGCCTGCAAAGATGGCAACTCTACCGCCAACGAGTGGATCCGCTCGTTTGGCTTCGGCGCCGGAATGGGGCTTGTCAATGTCAAACGAGTGGCCGATGAATTTGAAATCGAATCAACGGTCAACGTCGGCACACGGGTCAAAGCCGTGATCTATATTGATGAAAAACAAAAAGATGAGAGTTAAGTATGAAACTGCGTGATCTGGTGCGGCTGGCCGGGCTGGAGGTTCTCGCACTGCCTGACGGCGAGGTCGAGGTGCGGCATGGCTATACCTCGGATTTATTGAGCGATGTCATGGGACACTGCCCTGAGGACTCGATCTTAATAACCGTGCAGAATCACAAGAACACCGTAGCTGTTTCAACGCTGGCCGGGGCGCATGCGATTCTGGTGGTACACAACCGCCCCATACCTGATGAGATGCTGACCTTGGCTAACCGGGAAAAGGTCGCCCTGCTGCGGACAAACCTTGATCAATTCACCATTTCATGCCGCATTGGCGCGTTGCTGGGGCTAGAGGCTAGAGGTTAGGGATTAGGGGTTTAATCCGCGCTCTGCGCGGAGTGATAAAGTGCGCGAGTGCGTTAGTGCGCGGATGCGCAAGTTAACGAGATGGAGCCTTTTGTGCGGTAGCAACGCTGGTTGACGATTTACACAAGCGGAGTTTAAAACCGTAATCCAAATCAAGGTGCGGCTGACGATGGTGTGCGACGATGCTGGTGGACGATTGGGATCATGCGGGGGCTTGTCCAGCATCCCTGTTCCGTGAGCGCCGATGTCCTGCTTGTTCCCGGCGATGCCGACGGGGATGTCGGCACTCCCGGGGACATAGGAGCCCCGGGGAAGTGCGCGTTGTTTGGCATATCCATATCTTAATGGTGCGTATGTTTCAATAAGCAAGCAGACGAGGAGTTTTATGTTTCGTAAATGTGTGTTGATTTTTTCTTTCTTTTGTATCGCTAATTTTTCCCACGCGGCGGTTGCAATCATTCATGGCTATGATTCTGTGGCGGCTGGCGAGCGCGGGTTTGCCAGAGCTTTGGCAGCGCACGCTGAACGCTGGTACAAGGAGTTTGGCGTACTCTGCGAAATGAGTGATGACCGTAATCTGGGAGGGGTGCTAGCCAATAAAAAGCTGGCTCTGCTGGTTTATTTCTCGCAGCCAACCGCGGCACAGATGAGTGCGCTCAGGGCGTTTGTTAAGCGCGGCGGCAAACTAATTGTTTTCTATTCATCTTCCGCTGAACTTGCGGCCCTGATGGGTATGAAGCAGCTGGGATATCAGGGCAACCGACCAGTAGGACACTGGGCTTCCATGCGATTTGTGCAAGCAGGCATTGAGGGAGTGCCTGAGAGAATCCAACAAAGCTCCAGCAATCTGCTCGCCATGGAACCAATGCCCGGCCAAGCGCGGGTGATCGCCTGGTGGCATGATCGGCAGGGGCGCCGCAACGATGCGGCCTGGCTCGCCTCTTCAGCTGGTTACTGGATGACCCACGTGATGCTGGCCGACGGTGACGCGGCGGCCAAGGCGCAGTTGTTGCTGGCGCTGGCCGCTGCGTCCGACCGCTCGCTGTGGGTGCCGGCAGCTCGCAAAATCCTGGCGGATGCCGCCAGGGTCGGCGGCTCGGGCGGAGCAGCCGGCTTGCAGGAGATGGCAGTACGCGTCACCGACCCCTCGCGTCGGGCGCGGGCAGTCAAGGCAGCCGCCGCGTTGGTTGCCGCTGAGCGAGCGTTGAAGAGCCGGCTCCAGCGGGGGCAGGGCTACCAACTCTGGCAGGATGCTTCAAATCTGCAAACCGCGACCTATGAGGTTTACGGTCTGATGCAGCAACCGCGACCAGGAGAGATACGCGCGGTCTGGGATCACTCTGGTCAGGGGCTCTATCCAGGCAATTGGAAACTCACCTGCGAACAACTGCATAACGCGGGCATAACCGACATCTATGTCAATGTGGCGGGGGCTGGTTTTGCCTATTACAACAGCCGGGTGCTGCCGCAGGCAGCTGTGTTTCAAGAGCAGGGGGATCAGCTGGCTGCCTGTCTCAAGGCGGCGCGCCCTTTGGGGTTGCGGGTGCATGGCTGGATACTCTGTTTTTCCTCTGAGAGAGCGACTGCCGAGAGGCTGGCAATTTTTGGCAAGCGCGGGTGGCTGATCAAACTTCCGGGAAACAAAGACTCCCGCTGGCTGGATCCCGCTGTGCCGGAGGTGCGCGCCTACCTTGTAAAAGCAGCGCAGGAAATGGCGGTAAACTACAAATTGGACGGATTACATCTGGACTTTGCGCGCTACCCTGATTTCAACAGCTCATTGGGTGAGTTCACCCGCCAACGATTTCAGCGCGATGTCAAACGCTCGGTCAACAACTGGCCGGCGGATGTCAAGCCGGGCGGGGTTTTACACAATCAATTTGCAGGTTGGCGGGCGAGTCACATCTCACAGTTTGTCAACGATTGCCGACGCACCCTCAAGCGTGACGCACCCGGCACCCTGCTGACCGCCGCGGTTTTCGGGAAATACCCCTCCTGCCTAGCCGCGGTTGGGCAAGACTGGGAGTCCTGGCTCAATATTGATCTGGTGGACTATGTCACTCCAATGAATTACACAGAGAATCTTGAGAGCTTCCGCGCATGGGTGGCTGATCAATCCCGTACCCGCTCGCAGCGTCTGCGGGTAGTGCCCGGGATTGGTGTCAGCGCCAATGAAAGCCGACTCAACGCCGCTCAGGTGATTGACCAGATTAATGCAGCACGGCGTTCAGGGTGCCCGGGTTTCGCGCTCTTTAACCTTGACACAACCATGCGCCAAGAGATCCTGCCCGTGCTGCGCATGGGTATCAGCGCGCCGTGACTAAAGCAGCTTTTTGACTACTCCATACTTGCCCTCAATCAGCTTGAGCACGCCGGAGGCCTTGAGGGAGAAGAGGGTGTTGAGGTTGGCGCGAACATAGGCCTCCAGCTCCTCTTTGGAGCACTCCAGTGTAAATTCGCCGCCCTTCTTGTTGCCCTTGATGGCACCCTTTTCAAAGTCAGCGTCCACCTTCGCGTTGTCAATGGTCAACAACACAACCTCGTGCTCGCCAGCTGGCACAACTCGCAGGATGGTGTAGAGGCCATCTTTCCGGAGGTTCAGGAACAGGGTTTCGTCCAGCTTGGAGAGCACCACCTCAACTGATTCAAGCGTGTGCGTGGCGGTTGCCTCGTCCCACTTGACCCATGACGCAATAACCTTGTTGGGGTTGACCGTCTGCACGTGGAATGTCTCGGTACCGAACTTCCAGATGCTCCTGCCACTGAGCCCTTTGTCCGCGATTAACTCCCGCTCGCCGGGAAAGTGCTCACACTTGAGGCTGGCGCAGGAGGCGCAGCTGAGTGCGAGTGCTATGAGCATGGCGCAATGTATAATTTTATCCAACATAACTGATCTCCTTTTTTGTAGGTTAGTAGTCGCTTAGGCGACTAGAAAAAACAATTAATTGTTCTTTCCGAAAAATTGTCTATTTGTGAAATCATCTAATTCTAGTGTAGTAGTCGCTCTATGAGCGACACATGCCGTTCGCAGTCGCCCGCATAGCGGACGCCCTCCTTGCTTCGCGCCTGCCGCGCAACTTGCAAGCTTCATTAAAGTTGAAACTGTAGGGTTGGCGGCCCTTGTCCGGCATAGTTCCGCAATGCCACGGCGTAGCCCCGCTTGCGGGCGAAGCCGGGTTGCGGGACGACGACGGATGAGCCAAACAAAGACTCTGAAATACCATGGTGCGCCTTTGACGAACAATCGCCCGGCATACGCTAATTGCTTCATCCTCCTTCGCCAAGGCTACGGCGGACATGCTGGAAGCAACACTACACCCCAGGGCGCGCTTTTCATGAGCCTGTTGCAGTATGCCGCTCGTAGAGCGGCTACTACACCGAACGACAACCCTTGCACTCCGCAGTGCAGCGCATGTGTAGCAATCGCTCTACGGGCGACCTCGGCCGACGATGCTGTGCGACAATGTTGGCTGACGATTGGGATCAAGCGGGGGCTCGTCAACCAACATCGTCGCCGTTATCGTAAACCAAAGGCGCGGCTGAGCTCCGTAGCTGCGGTTTCCAACTGGACATATCCGATTGGAAATCGGAGCTACGTTACTGTCTTCTGTCTTCTGTCTTCTGAATACTTCACTATTACTTTACCATTTCTATGTGCAAACAACCACTGTTTTTACGCAGCAATTCTCATTATTACTGAAGGCAGCCTAAAGGCTGAACTACATACGCCGGAAACCGCATGTAGTTCACGCTTTAGCGTGTCTTATGAACCGGACACGGCCATAATTAGAATTGCTGGTTTTTACGCAAAATCTGTAATTTGGCAATCTATGATTTTGGTTGCATTTGGAAGTTGCTTTTCACTTGAGATTAATGCCCGGTCAGGTTATAGTAAACTATTAATTTTCACGGAGCATTTTCAGGAATACAGAATGATACAAAATTTATTTTCAGACAAGACGCGCAGCGGCTCTTTTTTCAGGAGAATTGATTGGAGTGCCTTCTGGGCCGCGACCATCATCTCTTTACTTGTCTATTTCATCACTTTGGGACCCTCGGTCACGCTGGAAGATTCAGGGGAGCTTGCAGTTGCAGGTGACCATCTCGGCGTTCCTCATCCGCCGGGTTATCCCATCTGGACCATGTGCGCCTGGCTTTTCGCGCGTATTTTCAGCTTTGTGACCTTCCGCGGGCAACCAACCCCGGCCTGGAGTATCTCGCTGATGTCCGCTTTTTTCGGAGCACTGGCGGCAGGCATCACGGCCATGCTGATCACCCGCTCGGCCTCGGACATTATGCGCGACGCGCATGATGAGGACCCGGATTACAAACAGCGCGAGAATGATTGGCTCTGCTGGGCCGGCGGTGTCAGTGGTTCGCTGGTCTTCGCTTTCAGCCCAGTGATGTGGTCGCAGGCGACGATTGTTGAGGTTTACACCTTGAACGCTTTTTTCCTGATGTGGATTTTCCTGTTGACCTACCGCTGGATGCGACAACCTACAGCCAGGATTTTGTGGCTGACCGCCTTTGTCTTTGGTCTGGGCATGACCAACTACCAGGTTTTACTGTTGGCGGCGCTGCCGCTGGTGGTGGTTATCTTCCTGCGTGACATTCGTCTGTTCCGCGATTTCATATTGATCGGGATACCGGTTTTGCTCACCAGTTATGTGCTGCAAATCGGTGCCATGCTGCCGGCGGCGGATGGATCGCGTAGTATTGCTTTCGCGAAATCTGAGCCTTTACTCTACACCGCCATTCCTTCGATGGGGATGCTGGTGGCAGGCGTTATTTTTCTTTTCATTGCACTTGCGCTCTTTCTACTGGGTGGTTTCCTGAAAACCAGGGAGGTCGCTGACAAGCGGTGCACTAAGGATGAAAGCAAGCGCTTTTGCCTCACTGACTACATTGCTGATCATGGCGGATATCTGGGGGCTGGGGTTGCGCTGCTCGGCGCGCTCTCGATGTTGACCTCCTGCTACTCTAACAGCAAGGTCTCGCTCTCTCTGCTTGACGCCCCGCTGGCGGCTCCCTCTCTCTACACCTCGATCGCGGCTTTGATTGTGGCGGTAATCGCGTTTTCACTGGCAGGCGCATATTACTATCGTGGCAACTTGAAAGAGCAGCGCGTTTTCGCTCCGCTGGTGGCTGCGGGCGTGACACTGGTGATACTCCTGCTCCGGCTTGCAGCAGTCGATTCCGCAGCCATGCCGCCGCAGTTTCAGGGGCTTGCCTTTGACTGGTCGCTGCCGACTTTGATCCTGGTGGGCGGAGTTGCAGTTTTGATTGCGCTGAGCTTAACGGTTGAGCGCGGCATTTTTTACGCGTTGCCGGTGGTCGCCGTGCAGGTGGCCGCCTTTGTGCTGCTGCGCAAAGGGGTTCTGAATGGACTTTATCATCCAACCACCTGGTGGTTCTGGTGGCCGATTATCTGGAATTTCGTGGTCATCGCGCTGGCCTGGATCCTGCTTCCCAACGGACGCACCACAGCCCTGACCATGCTGTTCGCCGAGCTGGGGGTCTCCTTCTATATTTACATGCCGATTGTCTCGGATCTGCGCAATCCGCCCATGAACTGGGGCTACCCCAGAACCTGGGAGGGTTTTAAACACGCGATCACCCGCGGGCAGTATGAGAAGATCTCCCCCGCGAATGTCTTCAACAAGAATTTTATTTTCCAGCTCGGCTCCTATTTCACTGATATGCGGGTTCAGTTCACGATGCTGGTGGCCCCGCTGGGTTTTGTGCCCTTTACCTTATGGAGTGTGAGGTCAGGGGCCAGGCGGCTGCGTGCGCTCTATGTGGCGGCAGCGCTCTTTGTAATTACCTTTATCCTGGTGTTCATCTCATACATCACTGATACCGATGTTTTTCTGCGCCTGGATAAGCTGCTGGTGGGCTTGATCCTTGTTCTGTTTGTGATTGGCTTTGCCGCAATCGGCAGGCAGCAGATCGAGGATTTTGTGGTTAAGATGTGGCAGCGTCACAACCTTTCGGAGGGGGTGACGGTTGGCATCACCTTTGCAGGTTTGTTTGCCGCCGCGGTTCTTTTCGTGACAAAAGGGTTGCTGCACTTCCTGGCTCACGGGGGTGAGGCCTCGTCCGCACAAAAACTAGCTGCGTTAATGCTGGGCATGGTGGTCGTGATTCTGCTGGGAGTCACAATGTTCCTGGTTGGCAGGCTGGCGCAGAAATATCTTGATTTCAGGGTTGATATGGATGATGTGACACAGCAGTGGATGCTGGCAGTGGCTTCCGGGTTTTTCGTGATGAGCGTGCTGCTGGTCGTGCTGGCCAATATCAAAGGCGATCTGCAGGACAACTTCATCCAGAAGGTCAAGTTCATCAGCTCGCATGCGCTGTTCGCGCTGTGGGTGGGCTATGGCTTGACCTTTGGTATGGTCATTGCCTACCGGATCTTGAAGTCAAGGGTGCGCGCCGGCAAGGTGGCCGCAACTGCCCTGGTGCCCGTGCGCGTGGCACTCTGCTGCATTGGCCTGATGGCGGCGTTGATCCCGATCTACGAGAACTACAACAACGACTATCTGGTTTTCTCGATGAGCGGCGCAGAGCAGAATGACCATGATTTCGGCTGGCAGTTCGGCAACTACCAACTGCGCGGTGCGCATGCCATCACCGAGGAACTGGAGGCGGATGAGGAGCCGCTGCCGAATCCGGTCTACCCGCCGCGCATGACCGATAACGCGATCTTTTACGGCGGCACAGATCCCGGGCGTTTTGTGCCCACGTACATGATTTATTCGGCTCAGGTGCGCCCGGATGTATTTTTGATCACTCAAAACGCGCTGGCAGACAACACCTATATGAATACCATGCGCGACCTCTATGGCAATGATATCTGGATCCCGAGCCCTGAGGACAGCGCCAAGGCCTTCCAGATCTATGTGGATGAGGTGCAGGCCGGTAAACGCCCTGCCAACGCGGATTTGACGATTGACAACGGTCGGGTGCAGGTCAGCGGTGCTCTGGGGGTTATGGAGATCAACGGTATTTTATGCGACATGATGTTCGCCAAAAACAAATCCCGCCATGATTTCTATATTGAGGAGAGTTATGTGATCAGGTGGATGTATCCCTATCTCGCGCCGCATGGGCTGATCATGAAAATCAACTCCGAGCAGAGTAAGCTTTCCAAGGAGCTGGTGCAGGATGATATGGATTTCTGGGACTGGTACTCGCGCAGGCTGGTGCGGGGGTACACCTTCCGAAGGGATCTGCCGGCGCAGAAATCATTTTCAAAGCTTCGCAGCGCAATTGCCGGTCTGTACGTGCACGCTGGTTTGCACAAAGAGGCGGAAGAGGCTTACCGCGAGGCACGCCTGCTCTATCCCCTCAGCCCTGAGGCCAGCTTCCGAATGCTGCAGGAGATTGTCCTGCCCCAGGCCCGCTACGATGAGGCAGAGGATATTTTGAAATACTTTGTCGAGAAAGACCCCAACAACACCAGAGCGGTGCAGTTTTACGGCTTTGTGACCAATGTCAATGTGACCCAGAAGCGTATTCTGGAACTTGTTCAAAAAGGGCAGGTCGACAAAAAACTTGCGACTGATGATGTCTTTGAACTGGCAATGGCCTACCGCCAGCTCGGCCAGAACCAATCCGCTGTCCACTATTTAAAACGTCTGGTCGATACGGGAGTGACCAGTCTGCCGGCTCAGAAACGGCTGGAGGTGGCGCTAACGCTCTCTGAGTTAAAACAGCACGCTGACGCTGTGAAGGTCATGACCCCGTTGCTATCCTCGCTGCAGCCTGACACCAATCTGGATATCCTGCTGCGGGTTGCTGAGCTCTATCAGGATGCGCAGCAGATGGATCCAAGCGCCTCGGTTTTAATGATGGTTCTCAGGAATCATCCCAATCACTGGCCTTCGTGGGTCAACATGGCCACTATCTATCTGGCGAAAGGACAGGCTCAGCAATTCCAATACGCTGTGCAGAAGGCAGTGTCGATTGGCCAGGGTGACGCTCTGCAAAGTATCGAAAAGAACCCGGCATTGAAAAAAGCAGCCCTGCCGATTGTGCAGCAGATGATGCAGCAGGGTGCACCCGCGCTACCCGGAGTTGGCCTGCGATGAAAAAAAACGCTCTCTATATAGCCGCTCTGATCGCGGTGTTTGCCGCCGCGCTGGCACTGCGCATTCCCCAACTGGATCAAAAACCGTTGCACGGCGATGAGGCTAATCAGGCCGTGCGCGCCGGCATGCTGATGGACTCCGGGGTCTATCACTATGATCCTGCGGATCACCACGGCCCAGTCATGTACTTCGCGGCCATGCCGTTCTGCCGGGCAACTGCCTCAAGCTTTGCCGAGACAACCGAGTGGAATTTCAGGTTGGTAACTGTCGCGTTCAGTGTTCTGACCATGGTGCTGATGCTCGGCTTAGGATTTAAATCAGCGGGGGGGCTGTTCAGCAACCGCAGCGGAATGCTCTTTGCCCTGCTCTTCACCGCGCTCTCGCCAGCGCTGACCTATTACAGCCGATTTTTTATTCAAGAGTCAATGCTGGTCTGCTTTCTGACCGGCATGCTGATCTGCGGCCACGGCTATCTCCGTTCACGCGAAAGCACAGGCAACCTGCTGCTCAAGCCCGCGGTGATGGCCGCGCTCTTTGGCCTCTTCGCTGGGCTGTGCATTGCCACCAAAGAGACCGCCGTACTCTCCTTTGCCGCGATGTTCGTGGCCGCACTCACCGTTTTCGGCCCCAAGCGGCTGCTTCAATTTTGGAGCAGCCGCGACGCTTTGATTGCAACAGGCTCGGCGATATTGGTGGCAGTGCTGTTCTTCTCCTCTTTCTTCACCTATCCCCAAGGTGTTGCTGACGCGCTCTTTGCCACAGTTAAAACCTATTTTTTCCGGGCAACCAAGGTGCCGGAGCACCAGCATCCATGGAACTTTTATCTGAAGATCATCTTCTGGTTTAAATATGGCCGCGGGCCGCTGTGGAGTGAGGCCGGGGTGTTGATCCCCGCTGCCGTGGCGCTGGGTGTGGCTGTGACAACCTGGGTTAAGAAAAAGACAGCGGCAACAGCGCATACACGCTTTGTGCTCTTTCTCGCTGTTTACACCCTTGTTTTAACCTTCATTTACAGCGCCATCCCTTATAAAACGCCGTGGTGCGCACTCTCATTTCTGCACGGCGCCATTTTGCTGGCAGGTGTCGGCGCTGGTTACATCATTGATCGTTCGGCCCAATTGCCCACCCGCGCTCTGCGTACGCTTGCGTATTTATCGGCGCTGTGGTTAACTGCCTGGCTCGCCGCTGCCCACACACTTCAAAACCAACGAGCCTGCGGCAAGCTGGCGGCAGATCCGCGTAACCCCTATGTCTATGCGCATACCGGACGTGACGCGATGGAGCTGGTAGCCTCAATTGAAAGGGCCGCCGCCGCGGCGCAGGGCTTTGACACATTCATCGCCATTGCCGTGCCAACTCCGGATACCTGGCCGCTGCCCTGGTATCTGCGTCGCTACCGCAACGTCGGTTACTGGACGCGGATTGATCAGATCCCCGCCAGCTTACAACCAACAATTATTGTTGCCGCGGCTGATCAGGGTGATGCGGCGGCTGAGAGATTCGGTAAAGATATGCAGGCCAACTTCTTTGGTATTCGCCCTGGTATACTGCTGAACCTCTTTGTTCCTCCCGAAGCTGAAGAGTAGGGGGACAGTCCGCGTTTGGGTTTTAGATTTCGGATTTCGGGTTTTTGAGCCCCCGCATGATCTTAGTCGTCCACCAACATCGTCGCACAGCATCGTCAACCGATGCCGCTGGTAGAGCGACTACTACACATGATGCGGGCGACTGCGGGTGGTGCGCGAATGATCTGCTCAGCCGCATAGCGACTGACTTCCTTCCACGCTTACTCCCTTGACAAGACGCGGAAGAAGGAGGTCGTTCGCTATGCGGGCGACTGTGAACAACACGCGAATGGTCAGGGTGCGCAAAAAACGTAGCTCCGATTTCCAATCGGAGATGTCCGGTTGGAAGCCGAACCTACTGCCGGTCGGCTTCGCCTTTGCAACAAGCCCGTGAAAAGCGCGCCCCGGGGTATAGGGTTGCTTCTCAGAAGCAATTAGCGGAGACCGGGTGTTTGTTCGTCAAAGGCGCGCCAAGGGATTTCAAGATCTTTGTTTTATATTATTTGTTCAGCCTTGAGTTTATTGGTTATAATCAATATCATATGTGGATGTTTCGTACGGGAATTGGATTTGACTCACATCGTCTCTGCCAGGGGCGGCGATTAATCATCGGGGGAGTGGAGATAAGCCACGAAAAAGGGCTGATGGGACACTCGGATGCCGATGTTCTGTGCCATGCAATTTGCGATGCCTTGCTGGGAGCAGTTGCCGATGGCGATATCGGGACGCACTTCCCTGACACTGATCCGCAGTGGAAGGGGGCCGACAGCATGCTGCTGCTGGTAGCGGTGGTTAAGCGTCTGCATGACAAAGGCTGGCGGGTTTCCAATGTCGACGCAACCATTGTTGCCGAACAGCCAAAAATGGCGCCTTATATCCCTTCTATGCGAACGAAGCTGGCCAAGACCTTGCAGGTTGATCTCTCTGCAATATCGATCAAGGCAAAAACCAACGAAGGTATGGGCTTTGAGGGGCGGGGTGAGGGCATTTCCACCATGGCGGTCGTGCTGGTAGAGAACCGGAAATAGAATTTGCTTGGAAACGCTGTGCGCCTAGCCTATGCGCCATGCGGAATCTTTGAAAGAAATTATATGATGAAAATGAATTTTTACAACAGTATGAGCCGCAGTAAAGAGGCTTTCAAGCCTCTCAAGGATAATCATGTGCGCATGTACACCTGCGGGCCCACGGTTTACAACTTTGCGCATATCGGCAATTTCCGTGCGTACACCTTTGAGGATATCCTGCGGCGGGTGATCAAATTTAACGGATACGGGATCACACAGGTGATGAACCTGACCGATGTGGATGACAAAACCATCCGCGGGGCGCTGGAGCAGGGGGTGCCACTCAAGCATTTTACTGCTCCTTTTATCGCGTCTTTTTTTGACGACTTGAGGATTTTGAATATCGAACCAGCTGAGGTCTACCCCGCCGCAACCGACCACATACCCGAGATGATCGCTCTGATTCAGAAACTCTTTGATAAGAACCTGGCATACAAATCAGATGACGGCTCTGTTTATTTCAGCGTGGCCAAGCTGCCAAGTTATGGCAAACTCGCCAACCTGGACCGCACAAAACTGCGGGCTGGTTCACGGGTTTCGCATGATGAGTACGAAAAGGAGAGCTACGGAGATTTCGCGCTGTGGAAGGGGTGGGATGCCAATGACGGCGATGTCGCCTGGGATGCGCCCTGGGGCAAAGGACGGCCAGGCTGGCACTTGGAGTGCTCCGCTATGGCCATGAAATACCTTGGGGCCAGCTTTGACCTGCACACCGGCGGCATTGACAACCTCTTTCCGCACCATGAAAACGAGATTGCTCAGTCAGAGGGCGCCACAGGCGAACCCTATGTGCAACTCTGGATGCACTGCGCCCATCTGCGGGTCAATGGAGAGAAGATGTCCAAGTCGCTGGGCAACTTTTTCACCCTGCGTGATTTGACTGACAAAGGGTGGTCAGGTCGGGAGATCCGCTATGTGCTGATCAATGGTCACTATCGCCAGCCCCTGAACTTCACCTTTGATGCTCTGGATGCAGCACGCGTCTCGCTGGCAAGGGTTGATGAGTGTATCGACGCTCTGAGTGCAATGGCCGCGCCCGGAGAACAAGCCCTGCCAGAGTGGGCGCAGCGGGCGCAATTGGCCTTTAGTGCGGCGGTGAATGATGACCTGAATCTCCCTGAGGCCTTTGCCGCGCTCTTCAATCTGGTGCGCGAGGCTAACAGCGCACTCTCTGCCAGTGCCCTTGCTCCGGCTGCGGCGAGCGCTGTTTTGGAGCTGCTGGCGAGTTTTGACACTGTGCTGGGGGTGATCCATTTCGGGCGCAAGAGCCAGTGTGCGGAGATTCCCGCTGAGATTCAGAGCCTGGTGGATGCCAGAGCAACGGCACGTACGGAAAAAAACTGGGCTGAGTCGGATCGCATCCGCGATCTGTTGGCAGCCCAGGGATGGAGCATCCGCGACTCCAAAGATGGTCAGAGGTTGAAGAAGTTATAAGGCTTGTTGTACAGACTTTCCGTGTCGGTGCGAAGCGCGAAGACGGAAAGCCTGCTCCGGAGCGAGCTGGAGAGAAGTTACCTTGAAAGTGATAATGAAGAGATTTTATGGCAACTGGAAAATTTATAACCTTTGAAGGGCCGGAAGGGGGGGGGAAGTCCACCCACATCCAAAAACTCGCAATCTTTCTCGGCTCTCAGGGGATTGATGTAATCACGACCCGTGAGCCTGGCGGCACCGCGCTCGGTGAAAAGATCCGCGCCTTGATTCAACATAGCGCAGAGGGAACCGCGCCGGTGGATCGTGCTGAGCTGCTGCTGTTCCTCGCCAGCCGGGCCCAGCATGTTCAAGAGCTGATTCAACCCATGCTGCGTGCTGGACGCTGGGTACTCTGCGACCGGTTTTGTGATTCAACCCTTGCTTACCAGGGGTTTGGACGGGGTTTTGATATTCAGCAGTTGCAGTTATTGAACGACTTTGCCGCAAATCACTTGGTGCCTGACTTGACGCTGCTGCTCGATATTTCACCTGCCACCAGCAGGCAGAGGCTTGCCCGGCGCCACCGAGAAGGCGTTTCAGCGCCAGACAGAATTGAGGCGGAGAGCCATGATTTTCATGTTCGTCTGCGCAATGGGTTTCTGACCCTGGCCCAACAGGAAAAAGCGCGGTTTCAGGTGGTCAACGCCGAGCGCGAACAGAGCCTTGTGGAGCGCGAGATCTGTGAAATCATTAAACAACGTTTCTTTTCCCTCTCCAGCTCTCCAACCCCTAACCCCCAACCCCTCCAGCTCCCTAACCCCTATGCTAATTGATGAAACATTTGAGATGGTCAAGCACGCCTTTGAATCAGGTAAGCCAGCGCATGGTTATCTGATCACCGGGCCGCTGCGCGGTTTAGTCATGGATCTGACAATTCGCATCCTGCAATATCTTTTCTGCGAATCTCAGAGCGTCAAACCGTGCGGTATCTGCAATGGGTGCCGCAAAGTCAGGGAGCGAACACAGGTGGATATTGAGTGGATTTATCCGGAAAAAAAATCGCGGGTGATCAGCATTGAGAACATTCGCGAAAACCTGCTCGCCAAGGTCAGCCAGAGCTCTATGCAAGGAGGGTGGAAAGCAGGGGTCATTGTCGGTGCCGACCGCTTGAATACAGCTTCATCCAACGCCTTTCTCAAAACACTGGAAGAGCCCACAGATAAAACCATTTTTTTGCTGTTAACCGAAGCGCCGCAACAGCTCCTGCCAACGATCATCTCACGCTGTCAGCGCATTGATTTGGGTGAGATACGTCAGCTGGATGAACCCTGGAGAGGGCGTATGATTGAAACACTCTCATTTGATCTCTACCGGACTCCCATAGAGCGCCTATCCATGTGCAACTCGCTCTACTCGGTTTTAACCGACCTGAAAAAGCATGTGGAAGAGTTGGTTAAAAACGAAGAGCAGGAAAACGATAAAATTGAAGAGCACAAAGATGTCTTTGACGCCAAAGTCAGTGCCCGATATCGTGAGTTTCGCGGCGACTTTACATTAGTGCTGCTGCGGTGGTTCAGAGACATCTTTGTGCTCTGCTCTGGCGGCGAAAACGCATTACTTTACAATCAAGGGTACACTAAGATTCTCAAGGAGCGGGCGGCAAATCTTGATTTAAGCCAGGCAATCTACAACCTGAAGGCAATTGAGGAGTTAAGTGTTCAGATGAACGAGAGAAACATGCCTGAAGAGTCCACGCTGGCGTATGCCATTGACCGTATACAGCACGGTGTGCGGTAAAGATTTAGGGAGCAGCATCGCATGAATTTAGCTCACATTATGACCCCGGAACACGCCCTGTTTTACTGCAGAGTCAATCCCGGGGTGAAGGTCCGCCCTGGCGATCGATATGTGGTTGATTTTGATTATGGGCTGGATGAAGCTGAAGTGGTTGAGCACGGTGATTTTTTGCGGGACAGCAAGGATTTTCGCATTCCAGGCTTTAATATTGAAAGGCCTTTGAACGCCTCTGATTTGCATAAAATTGAGCTCAATCAAAAGCTTGCGAAGCAGGCGGAGGCGCAATTGCGCGAAGAGCTGATCAGCGCGCATATCAGGGTTAAGATCGTGCATACACGGCTTTCACTGGATGGTGGACGAATCTTCTTTCGTTACGCCAGTAAAAACGCTGTTAACCTGACTCGATTTGCCGACACCATTCAGAGCAAATTTAATGTGGATGTGAATATTTGGCAGGTTGGTGCACGGGATGAATGCCGCTTAACCGGGTGTATCGGCTGTTGTGGTCGTCCCTCCTGCTGTTCCTCCTGGCAGAAACGCGAGTATCCCGTGAACCTGCGCATGGCTAAAACGCAGGGGATGCCTCTGGGCCCGGCCACCCTCAACGGAACATGCAACCGCTTGAAATGTTGTTTGCTGCATGAGAACCATGTTTACGAGGAGGCAGGTGCCAACATGCCGGAGAATGGAACCAGAGTGATTTGCCCGGCGCATGACAATGTGAAAGGTGTAATCATTAACCGCGACATTTTACGTGGCCGGGTGGTTGTTAAAACAGTGGATGGAAAGTTTTTGTCGCTTGCGGCGGACGAGCTCTCTTATTAAGGACAGAACGCATGAAAATACTAGTTGTCAATGGACCGAATCTCAACCTTCTGGGAACCCGGGAGCCTGCCATCTACGGCACAGAAACCTTGGGTGACATACTGGGCAAGATCAATGAGTTCGCCGCTGAACAAGGTGTTGAGATCACACACTTTCAAAGCAATGTGGAGGGCGAGCTGGTCAATGTCATTGGCGCAGCCCGAGCTGAGATGGATGGAATTGTGATTAACCCGGCGGCTTTCACCCACACAAGCGCGGCACTGCGTGATGCCATTGCCGCCTGCGGCCTGCCGGTTGTGGAGGTTCATATCTCTAACACCCATCAGCGCGAGGGATTCAGGCACACCAGCTTAACCGCGGCGGTCTGCCTGGGACAGATCATGGGGTTTGGCGGTTATGGCTATATCTTGGCATTACAGGCGCTGTTGAAAGGCATAAAAGAGAGCGCTTAAAAAAGGAGAGAGGAGATTATGACGAACGAGAGAGATATTAAACTATGGATTGTCGGATCAATTGGAATTGATGATATCAAAACACGGGCTGAAAAACGCACAGAGCTGCTCGGGGGATCGCTGCCTTTCAGCACCGCCGCCGCCTCATTCTTCACCCGCGTTGGCGCAGTTGGAGTTGTTGGCAGCGACTTTCCTGAATCTTTCGACCAACGTTGGCGGAAATTCGGAGCTGACTTAAGTGGAGTTCAGCAGGTTCAGGGGGCGACCTTTCGCTGGTCCGGTGCTTATGACGAAAACATGATTGAAAGGGAGACTTTAAAAACCGAACTAGGAGTTTTTGCTAACTTCAAACCCAAATTGCCGCAGAGCTATCAACAGGCACCCTTTGTTTTACTCGGTAATATTCAGCCTGAACTGCAGTTGCATGTTCTGCGGCAGGCAAAAGGGGCCCGCTTTGTCGCGCTGGACACCATGAACCTCTGGATCGACATCGCCCGTCCGGCCTTGCTGAAAGTGATTAAAAAAGTGAACCTGCTGACTGTTAATGACAGCGAGGCGCGTATGCTCAGCGGTCAGTGGAATATGCGTGCATGCGCCGCTGAGTTACTGAAAATGGGGCCATCGCATGTGATCATTAAACGCGGTGAGCACGGTGCGCTGCTGTTCTCCAGAAAAGGCCTTTTTATCGCACCCGCTTACCCGGTGGAGCAGGTGGTCGACCCCACCGGTGCTGGCGACTCCTATGCCGGCGCTTTTATGGGTTATTTAGCTCAGCGGGGGCGGGCGAGCGAGCAGGCCTTGCGGGAAGCTTTGCTCTACGCGGCAGTGGTGGCCTCTTTTGGCGTGGAGGGCTTCAGCCTGGATTGTTTCGAGAGATTGACCTTCGCGCAGATCGAGCGGCGTATGAAGCAGATGCTCAAGATGATCAGTGTGGGCTCGTAGTGCCGGCAGAACCGTGGACTAGTTATGAAAAATTTTTCCTTATTAATAAAGCCTGCATCGGCGGATTGCAATTTGCGTTGTGAGTACTGCTTTTATCTGGATCACTGCCATCTCTATCCCGAGACACTCAAACACAGGATCTCCGATAGGGTGTTGGAGCGCATGATTGAATCGTATTTTGCCACGCCCCAGCCTGTTTATTCGTTTGTCTGGCAGGGGGGGGAGCCGTTGTTGATGGGGGAGTCGTTTTACTCCATGGTTACTGATTTGCAGATGGCCTATGGCAAGCCCGGCATAAAGGTCTCAAACTCGATTCAAACCAACGCCACATTGATCACAGAGCGCTTTGCGAGGATCTTCAAAGCCAGCAATTTCCTGACAGGCGTGAGCCTTGACGGGCCGGCGGCACTGCATGATCTCGCCCGTGTGGATCTGAGCGGCGGCGGGTCGCATGCACAGGTTATCAAAGGCATTGAGACCCTGCGCCGCAATCAAGCTGAGTTCAATATTCTGACACTCGTTAGCCAACACAATGTCAGGCATGCGGTTGAGATCTATGACTACCTAGTCGATGAGGTCAACGCAAAGTTTCTTCAGTTCATTGAATGTGTTGAAATTGATGCAGCAGGGGAGCTGCCTCCCTACTGCATCTCAGCAGAGGAGTGGGGGGAGTTTTTATGTGCTATATTTGATCGCTGGTATGAAAAAGACACCCGCGTGATCTCAGTGCGGCTCTTTGACACCATTATCGCCAAACTGGTGACAGGTGCGGATATCTGCTGCACGACTGGCCAGGACTGCTGTCAATACTTTGTGGTGGAATATAACGGCGATGTTTATCCCTGCGATTTTCATGTGCTGCCAGAGCTGAAACTCGGCAATGTTTTAACACACTCCTGGGAGGAGATGGCTGCCTCAAAGCTTTATCGAGATTTCGGAGCCCGCAAAAGTGATCTCCATCCAGCATGCAAGATTTGCCCGTACTTCAAATTCTGCGCCGGTGATTGCCCTAAAAACCGTGTTGGCCACACCTCCGGGGCTGCGAGCGAGCTAAGCCGCATCTGCGAAGGGTTAAAAATGTTTTTTGAGCACTCGATGCCCAAGTTTGAAAAACTGGCGATGCTGGTCAGGAGCGAGGAGCCATAGTTCAGAATTCAGAAAGGTGCATGAAGAATTATGACCCCTGACCCCTGACTCCTGAATACCCCCCCGGTGTTTAGTTTACATAACATATATTATGCGACGTAAAATCACGGATAAAAATTGATTATGGAATTACGACAATAAAGTTGAGTTCAAACCGTTTAATAAGCTGACGAATATGAATTTTGATGAGATGACCGATTATGAATTGATGAGTGCGTATGCCAAAGGAGTTTCAAAGGCCTTTTACGCGCTTGAGAGTCGCTATCAAAGACAGTTGTTCGCATGGCTGGTGAGTTCATTGAGCAACAGAAGCGATGCCGAAGATCTTTATCAGGACATATGGCTGAGTATTATCAAAAATGCAGAGAGATTCAAAGACGTTTCGTTTAAAGCTTGGATGTGGAAGATCGCGCGCAACCGTGTGATTGATTTCAGACGTAAGAAAAGACCGGATCTCACCTTGGACGCAACTTTCAGCGAGGAGGATCAGCCCCTGGTGGAACGCATTCAATCGTTGGAACCCGGACCAGCCCGCCAGGTTGAAAACGAGGATCTGACTCAAAAGGTGTTTGCCATTGTAGATCAACTGCCCATGGTTCAGCGTGAGGTTTTTCTGCTGCGGGTACAAGGTCACCTCTCTTTCAATGAGATCGCGGAAAACCTGAACATACCGCTGAACACCGCCTTAGGGCGTATGCACGATGCAATGAACAAAGTAAAAAAACAGTTAATGGAGGTGCTCTAATGGAAAACGCACATCAAAATATCGAACTCAATAACACCTCGTTTGAGCGGGATTTAGAGCAAATAACCGCACTTTTTGATAGTCTCTCCCAAAACCCCAGGCTGGCCCCCCCCCCGCCGGCCATCATTGAAAAGATTCATCACGAGGCACACTTGCACTCACTTAGACTTAGGTTTAGACACAGGATGCGCCAGTGGGTGCGTATTACCACTGCTGCGGCAGCGCTGCTGTTGCTCCTGGCCGGAGGCATGCGTTTTAACTCTGTGCAACAGAGCAACCGGCGGATTGAGGTCATCAATCAACTCTCCATTGTCTGCGATACAGAACTGCTGAAAGACGCGTCGCTGGAAACCTCTAATGCCGCGCTGGCGAATCTCCTGATGGAGATGCAGGGCCTGGATGCTGAGACCTACTTCGCGTTTAATTAAAACATATCATACGAGTTGATCAGAGCAACACAGTCTTTCGTAGTGGCCTTCCCGTCGGAGGGTATGGCTGCCGCTGTTGCTCGACACAAACTCCCGACTGGCATCAATGAACAGGACATCCTTGCATTTCTGATTTTGCCGCCCTTTTCCCGACTGCGAGCAAAGACCAGAATCGCCACAGGAATATTGGTGGTCGGGAAGAGGTTGCCAGGCAGTCCGTAAATGCTCTCACAGAATCTTGTCAGCTCCGCAAAACCAAACATGAGTACACACTTTAGTGCATGAGGTGTGCAGTGCAGTATGCACCTTGGTTTTCCCACTCATAACGAGCAGGTGGATCTTTTATTAAAACCAGCAACTAAGGGATGTTTTGACACGTTTTGCCGCCTTTAACCACTTTTTCCGTTGCTTAAGCACTTTTGTCAAACATTATTTATTTTGGCATTGATGTTGCTATTAGAACATTACCGTTTTGTAATTTTACGGGAAAAACAATCATGAAAGTGTGCAAAACAAATATTATTTGTGTTTTACTGCTACTAACAGCTGGGTTTTCAGCTGTGGCGGCAGATAGTGCACCTGTTGCCAAAAAGCCGAAAAGTACACTGATTGTCTCTGAACGGGCGAAGCTGGAGTATAAACTAGAAATATACGAACGCGCCTCGGCCAACCGTGAACTGGCGGCCCTGACGCAGATGGAGCAGGCCCGCGAAAAGGAACAAGAGGCCATTGCATTGCAGCAGGCTGCGCTGACCGAGGGCAATGATGAGCGCGCAATCTCCTATAAAAAGGCGGGTAAGCTGTTTATGGATGCCGCCAGATTATGCGGGCACGCGGCTGCCAACTTTGATCAGGCATCGGGGAGCAGGCAGCAGGTTGAAACCTTAAGCACCAAGCTCAACAATGTTCAGCAACAACGCAATGCGGGCGCCTTTAAACTTAATCTAAAGCAGCAAGCCAGCAACGCGATGCAGCAAGCGAGTCAGGCCTGTGAAAAAGCAGCTGAGGTCTATGACAAAGCGGGCGACCAGGGCAACCTCGCTGCTGCCAGTCAGCAGGCCGCAGTCTGGCTCGAAGCACTCGCAGCGCGCTAAATTTCAATCCGGATGCTAAATTTATCTTCCTTACACACGGCGTGACATGTAGCAGCAACCCTACACATCAGGGCGCGCCTTTCATGAGCCTGCTGCAAAATGCCGCTTGCCGCCCTTTCCTAACATCAGCTATGCGGAGATGATAATGCCTGCTGCTAACTATTGGACCGTGGCCCACGGCCTGCAAAGCGGGGAAATGGAGCAGGATCACGAAGGTCAGCAGATTATGTCGGTGCTGGGTAAAAACATGGCGTGGATTATGAAGATCATTGATCATGGTAAAGAGCAGATTCCGGCTCCGAGCTACGCTTTTACGCCGTGACAGGGAAGCGTGAACAACCGACTTCTAGCGCCCCCCTCTGCGGCTTACGAAATACTGCAAGGCTTCCGTGTACTGTCTGTTCGGCGGTTGGGTCTCGGCTGCAATGCGCGCGAACTGAATCGCTTTTTCCAGATCTGACTCGCCCACCAGCACCGCGCAGTTGAAAGCCGCCTGCGCCCGACAGCCCGGATCTTTCATGGCAACCCGCAAGCATTTCAGCGCACCTTCGCGGTCGCCCTTCTCGGCCAGTGCCAGACCGAGATTGAGGTTAACGGCGCTGTTTTCAGGCTCCGCGCGCAGAGCCTGTTTGAGATATCCGATCCCCTGATCCAGATCTCCCTGGCGCGAAGCCAACACAGCGGCGTTGACAAAGGAGACGACCACATCCGGTCGCAGTTTCATCGCGATTTTATAGGCATCCATGGCTGCCAGCGGATCATCGCGATCAAGCATATAGTTGCCTTGGTTGTAATAGCTTGACCAGGAATCCGGCGTGGCGGCGAACATTGCCATCACCTCTGTCTCAGCTTTTTTCAGCAGTTGCAGCGTGGGCGCATCCAGACTCTCGCGGGGGTGGCGGGCGAGAGCGGCGGCGGCGCGCACGCGCACCAGCCGACGCTCATCTTTCAAATAGTTCAGCAGCGCGCGCACGCTCGCGGGGTCGGTCAAATCCTGGCCCAGCGCCACCGCGATTGAGCTTCTGACCAGCGGAGATTCGTGGTCTGCCACATTTTGCAGGGCAGGAACCCAAAGCTCGCGCTCGGGATTAATCTGAATCAAGCGGATCAACGAAGTGATAATAATCGCATCGGAACCCGGATTTTGAATGAATTGCAGCATGGCATCCAGCTGCGTCCACTCCTGCTGATGCGCAGCAGCCACCAGTCCGCCCTCATGGACAATGCGCGGCTGCCAGGTGCTGGCAGGGTGCCACTGCTTCACAAATCCGGAGGCCCACTCCTCATCCTGTGGGGTTTCCTTTTCACCGCCCAGTTTTTCATGGCAGATCACGCAGGCGGATTTTGATCCGTAAAGGCGCGATGCCGCAGGTGATGGCGGTCGCATCGAGTGGTCGCAGCGCTGCATCCTGGCAAAGGCGGTGGTGGGCATATGGCAGGCAATGCACTTGCCGGCACTGCCCGCGGCGGAGTGACGCGAGTGCTCGGAGATAGTGTTAACCCGCTCCTGATGGCACTGCGCGCAGGCCTGATTGGGGTTCTCATTGGCAAAGCGGTAGCGTCCGCTGGAGGTGTGGCAGAAAACACAATCCAACTGGCCGGATTTGACGCAGGGGCTCATTGATGCCAGGGTGAAGGTGTAATTCTCCCCTAGGTCTCGGCCATCAGGGCTGAAATCGCGGTTTTCGAAGCAGGTCAAATCATAATGATCAAAGTAGTTATCGCCAGGGTTGAAAGAGTCGGTAATCGGAGAAAACTTGGCATGACAGATGGAGCAGGCGTGGTTGGCCTGTTCCGCTGAAAACTGGTTCCAGTCTTTCAGCTTGAGGTCAACCAGCGGCAGCCCGGCTTTAGCCGCTTTTCGTGCGGCGCGGTTGTGCGCTTCACAGGGGCCGTGGCAAGACTCACAGCTGATACCAGCCTCGCGCCACTCGGTCTTATAGGAGTCGGTGGCAAGATCATAGTTCTTTGACAACTGGCTGACGTGACAGTTGTAGCATGATGTGTTGAAGGTCAACATCGGGTCGCGCCAGAAAAGTGCCTCATCACCATCCTCCAGAAAATGGCGCATCATGCTGGCGGTCGTATCGTACCAGGAGTTGTTGCCCGTGTCATAGGCCAGGGGGAGAACCTGAAGTCTGCCGCGCTCCAGGGGTGTCAAAAAATTGTAGAGGTTCTTTCCGCCCAGCGCATGCACAAGTTTGAGTTCGTTGGTTTTCCCGGATGGCTCGCACTCATACATGACCATCCGATCAAGGTCGACGGTGTAGGAGTAATCCTTGATCACAAAGGGCTCTGTCAGCGGGGTGAGATGGTTTTCCGCAAGCTCCCGCGTAAAAGGCTGCATGGCTGTACCATGGTAGGAGGTGGCCCACTTCTCATAGAATTCCGCATGGCATTCGCGGCAGGAAGCGGAGCCGGCGTATTGATCGCTCTCCGGGCTGCCACAGCCGCTGGTCAAAAGCCAGAAACCAGAGGTGAGCAAAGCTGCCAGCGCACACATGGCAGCCGGGACAATAAAAGTGCGCGTATTGTAATTAATCGTCATAAGCTGCGTTTTCCTAATTTTGCTATTGCAATTAGTCCCGAATTATCATATCTTACCCATTCATTCAAAAGACGGGGCGTTGCACAGCCTGGTAGTGCGCCAGCTTTGGGAGCTGGATGTCGGGGGTTCAAATCCCTCCGCCCCGACCATCACCGAAACACCTCTTGTATGCCTTTGCTTACTGGGTTAAGGTATCACTTACTACAATAGCTTGCTACGAAAAACAGGGTAGCAAATGACCGTAGTTTTGAAAATGAAAAACTTGATGCCTTCCGCAATAAATCTTCCATACATCACACAAACTCTTTTGGTTGCGACGGCTAGCTGCTTTAGTTTATACTGGCATGATGAAAGTTACTTTCCAAAGATGTCACGAGCATGCTGTGATGCCCTCCTATGCCCACCCCGGTGATGCGGGCATGGATATCTGCTCCTGTGAGGCTGCCGTAATCCAACCTGGCGAACGCAGGTTGATCCAAACAGGTCTGAGAATGGCACTGCCTGAACAAACTGAGGCGCAGATTCGCCCGCGCAGCGGTTTGGCCCTTAGAAACGGCATTACCTTGTTGAACACCCCTGGAACCATTGACGCAGGGTATCGCGGTGAACTCGGAATTATCATGATCAATCTCGGCACAGAGCCGTTTATTATTCAGCCGAAGATGCGGATTGCCCAGATGGTGATCGCCCCGGTTCTAAGGGTTGAACCCGTGGAGGTGCAAGTGCTTTCCGATACAGCGCGGGGCAGCGGCGGTTTTGGCTCTTCTGGCGTTTAAAATACGCTCTTTACCGGCTGCCGTCTATTTGTTAATATTGCGACTCAAAAGTTAGGAATCAGAGTTCAGGGAACAAATTTATGAGCTATGTCATTGCCATTGACGGTCCATCAGGGGTTGGGAAATCATCAGTTGCCAGAGCTGTCGGCGAGAGGATTGGGTTTCTGCATGTTGATTCCGGGGCGCTCTATCGGATTATGACTTGGCAATGCCTGCTCCATCAGGTTGACACATCCTGCCCGGAGGCGGTCGCGGAGTTTTCAAAGTCAGTTGAGGTTGAGTGCGTGCCCGAGGCAGGCTGTATCAGCTACAGGATCAACGGCGTCAGCCCTGGCAACGCTATTCGCACCCCTGAGATCAACTGCGCGGCCAGTCCGGTTGCAACTGTAAAGCAGGTGCGCGAGCGGATCACAAGCTGGCTGCGGTCATTGACCTGCTTCGGCAACCTGATTGTTGAAGGCAGAGACATCACCACCGCGGTTTTTCCTGACTCCCCTGCCCGCTTCTATTTTGACGCCAGCGCGGCGGCACGCGCGCAGCGGCGGCAACTTGAGGAGATCCGGAAGGGCATTGCCAACCAATCCATGGATCAGGTCAAGAACTCGTTGCTGGCTCGGGACCGGATTGATTCAACACGCCAACACGCGCCCCTGAGAAAGGCCGCGGGGGTGTATGTGATTGACACCACCCAGCTGACGCTCGCGGAGGTTATCGAAGTTGTCATCAATGCTCTGCCACCAGCATGGAAAAAGGAGCAGCAATGACAGTTGCCGGATGGATTACCATGGGTTTGTGCTGGACGATTGTGACGGTCATCTGCGCGCTGTTGATCAGAAAAACATTGAGGAAAAATTGACTATGAGTGCTGAAATTTTAAATGGAAAATCTCTGGCAGCGGAGATGCGGACAGAGATCGCCACGCAAGTTGCGGAGCTTAAAGCAAAAACAGGTGTAACACCGGGGCTCGGGGTAATCCTTGTGGGTGCTGATCCAGCCTCGACCTCCTATGTGACCGCCAAAGAGCGCGCCTGCGCTGAGGCGGGCATGTACTCGCAGGACGTGCGCCTTGCAGCGCAAGCAACGCAGGCCGAGGTTCTCAAGATGGTTGAAGAGATGAACCGCTGCCCATTGATCCACGGAATTTTGGTGCAGCTCCCCCTGCCGCGGCATATTGATGAAAGCGTTGTGATCAACGCCATTGCTCCGGAGAAGGATGTCGACGGTTTCACACCGGTCAATGTGGGGCGCATGACGATTGGGGAAACCTGCTTCCTGCCATGCACCCCGCATGGCATCATTCAGATGCTGCTGAAAGCCGGCGTGGAGACCTCCGGCAAACACGCGGTGGTAGTGGGCCGAAGCAACATTGTGGGCAAACCTGTTGCCCAATTGCTGATGCGCAAAGCGCGGGGCGGCAATGCGACAGTTACAGTCTGCCATACAGGCACCCGAGAACTCAGTGCATTCACCCTGCAGGCCGACATCCTGATTGTCGCGGCTGGTCGGCCAAACACGGTTACAGGCGGGATGATCAAACCAGGCGCGGTTGTTATTGATGTTGGTGTCAACCGTGTTCCTGACGCCGCCCGGCCCGGCGGCTTCCGCCTGGTTGGTGATGTTGACTTTGAGAGCGCTAAAGAGCGAGCTGCTCTGATCACTCCGGTACCGGGCGGTGTGGGCCCCATGACCATTACAATGCTCCTGCACAACACCCTGGAATCCGCTCGCAGAGCGGCTATGAGAAAATAAATCCTTACTCAAAAAACAACCTCTGGAGTTGCAAAACTGTGAAATTTGTAGGCCCTCCCATTTTTGCCTGTGACGAAACAGGCAATCTGAAATCACGGATCGGAACGGTCTTTTTGAAGACCATCGGCATTGTAACCGCTGGGCCGATGCATATCCTGCAACGTCAAGCCTGGATTGAAGTGCTCAACCAAGACCGGCAAGCGGAAGGACGGCAGCCCTTAACCGAGGCGGAGGAGCGAGAGGAGATGGAGTTATCGGTTGACCTGCTCTTTGATAACGAGGAAAAAGTCGTTCAAATCCGCCCTGATCCGCTCGCGATGGACATGGCTTTTATGGCTGACGAGCTGCTGCAGGATCTGGTCTCTAAAAACAAAATTGTCTATCTCAACATTGACAACCCGCTGGTGCGCAACCGACTGATGATGAAAGGCGAGTACTGGCGGATGAGTCAGATCTCCTTTGATCCTGTCAAGATGGATCTGTTGCTCTCAAACTCACGTATTGGCATCAACCACTACCCCATCTATTTCTACAACAAAAACACAGGGACGCGGTTTTTAACACTGCAATCATTTCGCGATATTGGCAACATGAGCAACAGCGCGTTTGAAGCGCATCTCTATGAAATCGCGGAAAACGCACAGAAGCGTAACTATCACTTGCGCCCTGAGATTGACATCTTTCCGCTTAACTGCGGTTTTCACCGGAAGATGTTTAAAACCATCAGCGACAGCAAGCTCTCCTTAATCGACTTGCGCAAAGAGTATGAGCGCCTTCTCAGCGCGTTTGAGGCTGCTGTGCCGAGTGCGCTTAAAACCGAAAACGTTGAAAATCTCGCATGGCGAAATTTACTTTTTGAGACCATCACCCAATCACGCAGATCGAACTTCAAGTGTGAAGTGCTCAGCAATATCTCGCCTGAGTTTTACAAGCAAATCCAATGGCTGCCGGGCGCCTGTATTTCAGAGGACAACGAACTTATATTCGACAAAGTTTTTGATGAGGCCAAGAACAACCCGTATGACAAGGAGCTGGCTAAAACCGTTGATCTGCGGGCTAAAGAATTTATTTTAAACTACTTGCGACAGTTCCGCAATATGGAGTACATCAACATTGGGCGGATCTCGCGTTCACTCTCCAAAAGCCGGCCGATTGATCCAGAAGCGCGATCCAATGTTTACATTGTTCACTTCAAATCCACCGACAAACCGCGAACCTCGTTGCGGATTATACGCTTCCAGAAATGGGGTATCATTGAGCATCTGAGGAATGGCCGTCCGCTGTTAGAGTCGATATTTGAAGCAGTTAACTACACCGATTACATATTTAACCGCCGCCTGGCATGCACACAGTTGGGCATGAACCTGCCTAAAAAATTTTTCATGGGCCGTATCCGTCAAACATATCTCGGCGATAATCCTGACCCGGAAGCTTACGGAAAGAGGATCTGGACGGTTTATTTTGAAAGAGACTACGTGAATGGAATCGCCTCTGACAAACTGCCTGACAAGTACTATGAGAACCCTGAATTCTGCCACGAATTAGCGCGGCTGTTAGGTGCCGCGGCTGCCATCAATATCATTGTGGGCCGCGCCTCCAGAGACGGCTCGCCCATGTTTGATGACGGGGATGAGGTCATTGAAATCGATGATAATACCGGCATCCCCACAGGGATGACGGTCTCGGACCACACCGGCACCCTGCGCAATTACCAGAACTCGCTTTTCGATGATGTTAAAGGCTATGCACAGTGCATCATCACGCACGCAGTGAAAACTGCTGACCCGCAGCGATTCAGTGAGATTTTCATCAAGGCATTCACAGAGAAGTTCAAATGGACTCAATCTGAGTTTAGAAAACGCAGACGGGCCTATGACCGACTCTTTATTGACATGCCGCTGGATGTGGCTGGCAGCCTGGCCTATCGCTGGGAGCTGATCCTAAAGCGCCTGGACACAACCAAAGCGGAGGATCTTGCGCAGGCTATTCTCACAAGCTTTCACGAGCTGCACGGAAAATGAACCGGTATCTTTTATTAGATGAGGAAAACATCTGGGTCGATGAGTTGCCGACAGGCATCCAGTTCCTCTTCCCTGAACCAGCCGGCACGAACAGGTGCAGCGAAGAGGTCGCGCCAGGGATTTTCGCGCAAAACACATCTGCCCCCCCCTCTCCGACAGCTCGTACAATCAATATCCGCCAGATTTTCGACTTGGGTGGAGCCGAAGCTTTCGCGCTGGCAGGCAGAGCGCGGCAGCTTCTGTTTTGGAGCCAGACCCATCAATACTGCGGCAAGTGCGGTGCCCTGCTGAAAAAAGAGCGCGTTGAACGCGCCATGCACTGCGAGCTCTGCGCCCTGCGCTTTTATCCGCGGATCAATCCGGTCGTAATCACCCTGATTCATAAGGGCGGGAGTTTACTGCTGGCCCGCCGCACTGATCCCGGCTTTAATCACTTCTGGAGTATTGTGGCCGGGTTTGTCGAAGCCGGCGAATCCCTGGAGCAGGCTGTGCAACGCGAGATCATGGAAGAGGTTGGAATCACAGTCAAAAACATCCGTTATGTTACCAGCCAGCAGTGGCCGTTTCCCAACAATTTGATGATCGGATTTTTCGCTGAGTATAACTCCGGAGAGATCCAGCCAGACGGACAGGAGATTGCAGAGGCGCATTGGTTCTCCCGTGAGAACCTGCCGCGCACCCCCGCACGTGTCAGCATTGCAAGTCAATTGATCGAAAAATTTTTCAACGAACTCGAGCGCGCCCCGCAGGAGTAAGAGCATAGAGGTTTTAACTGAGATGGAGATAGTTATGAAAACGAGTGTCTTATTGGTTTAAGCCGCTCTGTTGGGAGCGGCAGAGGGGAGTATTGTTCTCCTGGTTCGGTAGTTTCTGCATCTACCTCTCGCTGCCGGAGATTAAATGATAAGATGCTGCATTTTATTCTGTACATCACACCTCATTATAGGCAATCATATTAACCATGAAATATCTCATTCTAATTCCGTTTGCGGTTTTGCTGGGGCTGGCTGTCGGCTCCTGGGCGCCTAAAAGTGACCTGATCAAGGTTCGTCAGGAGCTTAAAGAGCTTGAAAAAAAGCTTGAAAAACAAAATACAGGGGGAAAGCTCTCCGCACTTAACAGCATCATCAAGATTCCTGAGCGAAAGTCAGGTCGTAAGCCAGCACCTTTCAAAGGGCATGCTGAGCTTGCCGACAGCGAATCAGATGACACATCGGAGGCGGCAACCAACCTGCTCAGTGACGCCTCAACCACCAACACCCCCTCCGAATCCCCGAGCAGGCGGCGGCGCCACTTCCCCGACCCCAAATCGAAAAACTTTGAGGAGGATCTGGAGGAGGCTAAAGAGCTGTGGCAGACCCGCGTGGAGATGGCCCGCTCCCAGTGGCTGGCAAAGTTGAAGCTGAACCAAGAGGAGAGTGCGCTTTTCGACCAGGCAATGGCGGATATGAATGACAAACTCTACCTGACCATGCAGGCTGTGGCAATGGAGCTGCAAAACACTGATCAGATGTCGACCGAGACCGGTATCAGGATCATGAATGAGGTGACCACCACACTGGTGGAAACCTATGAGCAAATCGGCAAGGTTGTCCCCCCCGAGCAGCGTCCGCAGGTGGAAAGCATGCAGATGCAGGACTTTATTGACCCAGCCGCCTTTGACCCGTTGATTGATGTGCGCGACAAGTTGTAGCCGCGCGCCTCCACCCCCCTAACCCCTTCAACCTTTTTAACCCTTTCAGCCCCTTTTAACCCCGCTCCATGAACTCTTTTTCACAACTCCTGCAAATAACTAGTTATGAGTGGTTCACGGCGATTCGCAGCCGTCGCGCCATTGTGATCCTGCTGCTCTACATGGCGGCAGCGATCTGCACCATGAACTTCGCGATCAACGCCCTCCAGAAAATGGAACAGGAACTGGTCAAGCTGTTGCAGCTGCCTGAGACAGAAGAGGTGGGTGTGGTCTCCAAAACGCTGTGGAAATCCAAGCCGTTCCAGCGCATCATGAAGGAGGTTTCCCGTGACACCGATGTGTACAACGACCTGGTTGGCAAACATCCAGTGGAGCTGATCTTCGCCTGGCTGGTCTTTTTTTACACCCCCCTGCTGGTTGTGCTGGTCTCAGCCAACCGCATCTCCGATGATATCGGTTCAGGTTCGATCCGTTATGTCGCGTTCAGGAGTTCGCGCTTCACATGGTCGTTCGGCAAGTTTTTGGGTCAGGCGGGGATGATCGGCGCCGCGCTGCTTTTAAGCGGTATCGGTGCCTATATCGTTGCCTTAATCCGGCTGCACGGCACCACCTTCGATCTGCTAACCAATATCTTTGCGTGGTCGCTCCGCGCCTGGATTTACTCCCTCCCGTTCCTGGGGCTTTCCATGGGTCTTTCACACTTCACCCGCTCTGGCAGCAAGGCCACAATCCTTGGCATTCTCTCCATCTCCGGTTGTTTCGTAATCTCAGCGATTGCGCACTTTACCAAAGGCGCCTCCGGCTGGAGGTCGATCTTCTTCTATCTGTCAACCGTGGTGCCCGACACCCACCGTTTCTTTCTATGGCGTGATAACGCGGCTGCAATTGCAACTGGCGCAACCTGGATGGTCACACTGGCACTGTGCTATCTCTTCCTCGGATACCTGGCCTTCAGGAGGCGCGATATTTAAATGACAAACGCTGTAACAACCACAGATCTCGTAAAGAAATACGGCTCCAACTTGGCGCTGAACGGATTGACGATCTCGATTCCCAGCTATGCTGTCACCGGCCTGGTGGGGGCTAACGGAGCTGGTAAAACCACCTGGATGATGTCGGTGGCCGGTTTTTTGAAAACCAACTCAGGCAAGATCAACCTGCTCAACAGCGGGCCCTTCAAGCCAGAGATTCACTGCGGGCGCATCAGCATCCTGCCCCAGGACTCGGCCCTGCCTGAGGAGAGTTACCCGCTGGAAACCCTGGTGCACTACGCCCGGTTGCAGGGGCTGCGCAAGAGCGCGGCCATTAAAACCGCCAAAGAGATTCTCTCCGAGGTTCATCTGGCTGACCGCATGAACTCAACCATCCGCTCGCTCTCACACGGCATGCGTAAACGGGTGATGATCGCACAGTGTTTTGTCGGCTTTCCTGAGCTAATCCTGCTGGATGAGCCACTCAGCGGGCTGGATCCGAAAGAGGTGGCCAACATGCGCAACTTTATCCTCAAGCGCGCCAAAACGCAGACCATTGTGATCAGCTCTCATAACTTGAATGACATTGAGCTGCTGTGCGACTATGTCGCGTTTTTCAAACAGGGTAAGAGCGCAAGCCTGACCGCTGTGGCGGAGATCACCAACAAGAGCGGACTGCTGACCTACGCGCTCACCGCCCCCCCTGACTCAATGGAAGCGCTTGCCGCACTGCTCCCTGATTGCACCTTCAGCTTGAATCAGAGGAGCAATGAACTCAGCTGTTTATTCAAGCCCTCGCTGATGCCAGCGGCAAAAATCAACGCCACTCTCATCCCGCACCTGCTGCAGTCAACCGAGATCATCACCATCACCAGCGGGGCCACGCTGGAGAATCAGATCATGAGCGAATTTTGAGTTCAGGGCTCGGGAGACAGGGTTCAGGGTTCAGGAGACAAAAAACAATGAAGCAACTGGATTTCGGCAGCATTTAAATCGGAAGTCGTGAAGTCGCCAAGTCGATCCCTTTCGCTCTTAGATACCGATTCCGATACAACCCCGCGTTACAGGCAATGCGAGCCTTAAAGAATGCGCCAATCAAGTAACACGCAGGCCGAAGCTGTAGGGCGCGGGCCGTGACCGCGCCGGTAAAGCGACAGTCTTGCGACACGCAGGCCGAAGCTGTAGGGCGCGGGCC
>JAQUCE010000045.1 GCA_028686345.1 Kiritimatiellia bacterium | reverse complement strand
TCATCAACTCCGTCTTTTGTAAAGATATGATGATCACCACTAGTTCGTAATGAAAACCCGAAATGCTGCAGCAATGAACATAAACCGAAAAAAGGCACATTGGCATCGCCCATCTTGAGCATAATATACATGTCTACTTTTTTTGTTTGCCCATAGATACGTTATCAAACTAGGCATGAGATGTCTATTGTATGTTTCAGAAAAAACGTTTTATACTGGAACTTATTTACGGAACCGGGATGCGGCTCTCCGAGTTTATCCGCTTACGGGTTAAAGATATCGACTTTGAAAATGGAAACAACGCTGATCTATACCCACGTCATGAAAGAGATTTACCGTAAACCGGAATCTCCGCTGGATCTGCTTTAGTAAAGCAAGCAGGCTGCTGTAAAATTTCATTCAGAATGGAGCGCAAGAGAGCGATACAATGTCGATATATGATGCAGAAATGACCATTTTGGAACGAACTCTATCCCCGCAAACTATGCAGAAGTTTGCTTTTTTTGCTGTTATTATAACCCTTCATTTGGATCTATATGTATCTGCAAAGGCAGGTGGATACGAAAACGATTTTACGAAAAATCAGTTGCCGCTACCAGCCGGAGCCACACGGAAATATTTGACCTCATGCCTGCCTGATGCCAGCTCATAAACCTTTATCTGCCATATCCCTGGAGTGTCGTTCGCAGCTATATCAAGTTGTATATCCAAAGCACTGTCTTTAGCTCCGTAATAGCCGCTCCACTCCATCTCAGCACCGGAGGGGTCGCTTATCTCCACCCTGACAGGTACCACCGCATCCAGCGGCGCGCCGACATCGTCAACTATTGTTATGCGGCATGCCAACCTTGCGCCAGGCCGGGTTGCATCCGGAACCTCAATCCTAACACCGCTAATCGCCCTGTCGGTGATCATCAGAACACACCCTTCGCAAGGGCCAAATCCGCGCGCGATCATCAACACCTCCCCATCTGAGACACTCTTGAGCTCGCGTCCTTCCACAAGATCGTACACATACCCACCCTTGCGCCGCACGGTCAAAACCGTCTCAGCTGGTACGCCGTTTTCCATGACCAGGCCGTGATGGCCCACATAATCACCAAACTCACGCAGATCGTTCACTGCAAACAGATAATCGGTGCTGCCATATGTGCGGCACCTGGGTACCACATCGCGCAGCGAAGAGTCAACATACCCAACGTAACGCCCTTGCAAAGCCCCGCGCAACTCCTCGGCTTTGGCAATCAGAGCGACACGATCCTTGTCAGCCTCGCGCGTCCGCTCATAAGCGGGAATCACAATATCCGCGCTGACAGCAGGACAGAGCCGCTCATCCGCTACAACCAGCCCGCCGTTTTTCTGAAAGGCTAGAATTTTGCTGACAACACTCTTTGTCAGCACATCGCAGTCCATCAAAAATAGCAGGCGGTAACCATTCAGACCCTCCCCTAAGAGTGTTTCGTCATAAATAATCTTTGGCTGTAATCCAGCCCACAGCAACACATGATAGCCGTCCCCCGACCAATTGTTGCCCCAGCCATATGTGCCGCGGCGGGCGAACATCTGCGATGCGAAACTCTCGAGATAAGCGACATCGGATTTACGATCCGACACCTGCAGCAGTGTCGGCCCCAACGGTTCGACAACCTTTTTTATCAAACGGCTCAGCTCATGCTGTGTCTCAGGATGTGTGTACCTGTATGCGGTTTCACCGCTCTCAGGAACCAAAGAGCCCCACCCGTGATACATGATGCCACGCACAGGACGCGCCAGCTTAGTCCAGAAGGCTTCGCGCAAATGCATGGGAGCAATTGTTGGAAAAGCCGCGTCTGGATCAGTGTCCTCCCAAGGGGTTTGTGTTGCTTTGGTGACCTCATCGCCCTTGGCTGCCGGGGCGGTCTGCGAGCGATACCAGATGATCTGAGTCATCTTCATAACCTGTTGCGGCTCTGAAGCGCCACGGGCCATTGCTAACAGCTCATCCGCAGCCAGACCAATGCGGATAGGATCAGGATATGAATAGCTCCATTGCGAAATCATATCCGCTGCTCCGCCGCTGCCATAAACGCTCGCCACACGCACGGCCGGGTCGTGAAAAGTCCATATGTCATTACGTCCGGTTGACTTAAGCCCGCGGTGCAGCTCTGTGTTGAGGCGATTCCAACCGTCGCCTTGCTTCCAATACCAACTTAAAAACTTAAGCAGCGGATGGTCATCCGGGACAACTCGATCAGCTGGGAAATCTTGAAGCTTGGCATACTCAACCCCTCGTTTGTTCAGCGCACCTTCAGGGTAATCCGCCCCCGTGGCAGCCAGGCAGGCAGCACGGTCATGCTCATGCCAGCAAACATTCGCCCCATCGCGCACCTCAGTGTGTAGTAACGCCGCCTGCCAGGCCGGAAAACCACCGTAGGTTTGCGCCACTGCGGCTCCCACGTTGTATGAGAACTCCGCCAGCCCGGGATAAGCGGCGCAAGTTGTTGGTTTTGACTCGTTGGCCTTGCCCGCACGATCAACCCGCAGCAGCTCCTTCCTGCTTCTACCAATGCCTGAGCCGGGCGAGAGCGTGGCGATAACGCCGATATCATTGGCCAAAGCCAGATTCAGCATACGCTTGACCTTTCCTACTTGCTCCTCTGAACCCGGGGCCACAGGTTTGCCAGCCGCAAAGATTAGCTCTTGGTCAGCACCGAAGCCCAGGCTATGCGTAAACCCTATCTCCTTTAATCGCGCGAACTCTTTGCTAACCCGCTCTGCTCCATAAAGGCCCCACATCACCACCGGCATCCGCACAGGATGCCGCGGAACTATTGTAAACAAGAAGCTCTCTGCCGTCTTGTAGGATGACTTGCCGAAAACCTCGACAGAGGCTTTGATCTGATACTGCCCTGGCTTCAGCTTGGTGTCAACGGGAACAAGCAATATATGCTCCGCTCCGGAGGCAAGCTCCGGCAACTGCGCATTAGCCCATTCCATGCCATCCGCTGTCACTACCACCCGCCCGCCCGTGATCAGGTCAGGCCTCAGGTTGGACAATCTGAGCTGCATTGGCGGCGCACTCTCCATACGCACAAACACGTCACGCTCGGTCACATGCTCCAGCTTGATCGGGCGGAACTCCAACACGCCATCACAGAGCCTCACCTGCGAGATAACTCCGGGAAACCCGTGGTAAAGACTGCCAATGCGGTCGCCGATCGACAAAGGGTGTTTGCCAGAGGCGACACCTCCCCTGCCATAGCGGGTTGCACCCCCCAAGGGCTTGCCGTCACGGTAAAAACGCCCTGTGCCAGCTCCGTCGTAGGTGAAGGCCAGATGATGCCACTCGCCCGGCGCGTAACTCTCCGCATCAGAAACAAATGTCTCAGAGTCTTCGCCAAAGCCCAGGCGCATTGCAAGCGAACGCTTGCCGCCACTATCAGCAGACCCCAGCGTGAACTGGTAGTCAGTGTGTGCCACATACTTCTTGTCAACCAGAAAAGACTCAGGATAACCAACGATTTCCGGCTTGGGCTTCAGCCACAACTCAAGGGAAAAGGCCGCTCGCGGTGTCAGTGCAGGACTGTGGCCCGCGACCGCGGCGTGCCGCTTGTCGACAGCCGGGTAACCGCAAAACGACTCCAGTCCCTGCCCGAAACGGCCCTCCGTAGTTATCACAGCGCCTCTTAGATCAAGGTCATGCCCTTTCCCGGCAGCATCCTTTGTCTCAGCACCCTGGTTGAAGCTCCACAGACCCAGCACATGTTTTCCAGTGGCATCCTCACCTTCGTAGGCCTGCCACCACTGCTGGCAAAGAGTTGTCTGCACAGGCGATTGCGCCCAGGCAGTGGAACTGAACAGCAGTACAGCCGCGCAGAGTGAGGATAGGAGCTGTTTGACAGGAGCCATTTCAACCTCCTTATTACGCTTCAACGCCGCTTCTTTTTAGCGGGTTTTTCCGGCTCATAGGTCTCTGCGCCGGGCTCTTTGACCTCTTCCAGCAGATATTTGACAATGTCGACCGAGCTGATCCCTTCGGAGTCGGCAGAGAAGTTGGTGAGAATACGATGACGCAGCACCGGCATCGCGGCTTTACGCACATCGTTGCAGCTCACATGTATCCGCCCTTCCAGAACTGCCCGTGCCTTGGCTGCCAGGATCAGATACTGGCCTGCCCGCGGGCCGGCACCGGTTGAGACATACTTCTTGGTATACTCAGGCGCCAGTTCATCACACGGGCGGGTGGCCCGCGCAAGTTTAACCGCATACCCAATCACATGCCGGGAAACCGGTATCTTGCGCACCACCTGCTGCAGGTGAATCACCTCTTCTTTGTCAATCACCACATTCGGTTCTTCGCCGCCGGACATGGTAGTGCGGGTGATCACCTCGATCTCCTCGTCCAGGGCAGGATAATCCACAAAGATATTGAACATAAAACGATCCAACTGCGCTTCGGGCAGCGGGTAGGTGCCCTCCTGCTCAATTGGGTTCTGTGTGGCCAGCACAAAGAAGGGCTTATCAAGGGTATAAACCTCTTTGCCGACACTGACCTGCTTCTCCTGCATGGCTTCCAGCAGGGCTGCCTGAGTTTTCGGCGGTGTGCGGTTGATTTCGTCAGCCAGCAGCATGTTGCAGAAAATCGGCCCCTGCATGAACTTAAACTCTCTTTGCTGTGTGGCTTGATCGGTTTCCAGCACCTCGGTGCCGGTGATATCAGAGGGCATCAGGTCCGGGGTGAACTGGATGCGTTTGAACTTCATGTCCAGAACTTTGGCAATGGTATTGACTGTCAAGGTCTTAGCCAGCCCTGGCAGCCCGATCAGCAGTGCGTGGCCGCCGGCGATGATGCACATTAAGATCTCATTCAGCACATCTTCCTGACCAATAATGACCTTTGCCACCTCGCGGCGGATCGCATCCATGGATTGGCGTGTCTGTTCAACTAGCTTCAGATCGTCGGAGGTTGCCGCAGGTTTTTTTGCACCCCCGGCACTTGCAGGAGCTGGCACTGCCACATCCCCTTTGAACATAAAGGTGGTGTTACCAATAGAAAGTAGATCATTTTCGTTCAGGGGCGCCGTTGAAACCGCCACGCCGTTGAGAATGGTGCCATTGGCACTGTCTAAATCAGAGAGATACCAATCCCCGTTATTTGGTGTAATTTTGGCGTGACGACGGGAGGCCTTCTCATCATCTGCCAGCGTGATGTCACACTCATCATCGCGGCCAATCACAATCTCCGCATTTGTAAACTCATATGCGTGACCCTCAAAAGGCCCCTGCGTTACTAATAGACTCGCCATAGATTATCCTTTCATCCCTTTTAGTTGCTATTCTCTCAACTCCTGTCGCAAAAAACAAGAAGTTCGATACCATCTTCCTAAATTGTTTAGTGAAGTACCTCAAGCTTCCAGCTTGAATGAAAATATTTTCTGCAAGCAAGATGCTTGCACTACTCCATTATCACCTTAACTTGCTGAAATCAATTTCGCCTAAATCTTTGACCTTGTTCGTCACCCGTATGTTTGACAATTTAATCGAGTAGTTGTGCTTGGGTTTGAGCTCCTTCAAATTAACCGTCACTGGATAGAGATCCCGTTTTTGAACCACCTGCCATCCAACACCAACATCCTTCAACCAGATCAGCTTAAAGGTGCGGCGTCCCAGATGCTTTTCCATTGTAACACCAAAGCCTTCACCGGCAACAACCTCCCCGGGCGCGGATTGGTCACGGGACTGAGTGACCAGGCAGCGTGCGAAGTTCCCGCGCCCGGTGGTGCCCTCAATCCGGTGGATCACCTTTTTGTTGAAAAAGGGGTCAGAGGCGTTCACGATCTTAGTGATGCCCTCCCTGTCTTTGTTTGTGAGAGTGTCGGGTTCGCGCGACAATTCAAGCCCCTCAAAGAACTCATCCTCATAAACCACAAAGAGATTGTATTTTGCCATTGGCAGGTTTGCAAAAGAGAAGCTCTGCTTATCCGCACCGCTGACGCGACCCTCGTAAACATACTTCGGCTCATCCGGTGGCATGGCCAGGATCTGCTCGATCGGTTTGCGCGGAAAGGCAATACGACCCTGTATGCCACCTGTTGCAGAGGGATCAGGCGATGTGTACAAACGAATACGCTCCAAAATATTGGGATTGGTCACCGGTGCCGCGCAGAGCGATAGCGCTGCAACGCAGCTCAATAGCGCGGCAATAGATACGGCAGTGCGCCAAACTACCGAGTCTTCCAATGTTTTTGCTAGTTTTCTCATTCTTACTCCTTGTCTGTGGCTTGATCACTTGGTCGTAATTTCGTGACTATAACTCGGTACCGGAATCGGTATCGAAAAGCGCATCAAATCGATTCCGATTCCGATTCCGATTCCGATATTGGTGGACGATTGGGATCATGCGAAATCGTCCACCAGTATCGTCGCGGCCATCGTCAACCGATAGCGTAGCCAGCCTCCCGTAGGTCCGGTTTCCAACCGGACATGTCCGATTGGAAATCGGACCTACGTTGCTCCCGCAATAAAAAAGGCGCGACCTCTTCACTTGCGCACTCGCCATAACCTAATCACTTAGTTGCAATAACTCCTGCCGCTTGATTAGGGTCAAGACTAAGCTGTGATTAGGATAGAGAAACATCCTTGTCATAATCCTAATCCCAATCCTTGTCGCGAACCTTGTCTTTCCCCAGCCACTTGGTCGAGTTACCCCATCGTTTTTTCGCCGCTCTACTCCCGACACAATCAATACATGCAATGCCGCTCGTAGAGCGGCTACTACACCGAACGACAAGGCTTGCAAACCGCCTGCATTCCGCCCTGCGAAGCACTGTAGCCGCGGGCCGTGGCAGCCGGACAGGCGCGCTTGTTGCCGCCGCCTTGCAGCTTCGCCAAAGTTTGCGACAAAGTTTGCCTATCACTCGGCTGGCGCGTTCCTTGCAGCGTGCGGCTCGCAAGCCACTTAGCTGCGCATCTCTTGCAACTCGCGAAGCACTGTAGCCGCGGGCCTTGAACGCGGGGGGCGCGTTTGGGGTCAACAGCCTGGTAGCTTGCGACTCGCATTGCACTGCACTGTCGCTTTGCCGGCGCGGTCACGGCCCGCGCCCTACAGCTTCGATTCGCGTGTCACCACACTGTCACTTTGCCGGCGCGGTCAAGGCCCGCGCCCTACAGCTTCGATTCGCGTGTCACCACACTGTCACTTTGCCGGCGCGGTCAAGGCCCGCGCCCTACAGCTTCGATTCGCGTGTCACCACACTGTCGCTTTGCCGGCGCGTTCAAGGCCCGCGCCCTACAGCTTCGACCTGCCAATCACTCGGCTTGCGAGTTCCTTGCGGCTTGCTAGCTGTTTTTTGACCTGGTGACCTAGTGACCTGGTGACTCGGTGGCATTGCTTACTGACCCCAACTCCGGTGCAGCTGCCCTTCGAGTTACCACATCGTTGTTTCGCAGCGCAGCTGAATTCTGCCTCCTGACTCCTGACTCCTGACTCCTGACTCCTGCCTCCTGACTCCTGACTCCTGAATTCTGCACCATCACTCTTCTCCAGCCCCAAAAACCGTGCGCTTCATAATCTCTTTTTCATACTTTTCAATGGCGGCATCTGTTTCTTTCATGTCGATCATGCAGCTTCTAATCATCGACATCGCCTCTGGCAGAAAGTTGGATATATCCACCTGTTCACAGTAGGCACTGAGAATTTTGCGCGCCCGTTTGTAATCCTGCAACTCCATGTAGAACTTGGCCTCACGCAGGATGAAGTCCCCGGAGATCTTGGACATGGGCAGGGCGCGTTCCCACAGTCGCAGATCACGAAACGCCTCCAGGAGATACCCTTGGTCAAGCAGCATGGAGATGTTCTCCGAGGCAGCCACATCGCGGATGGCGGCCAGTTTCCAGGCAGGCACTGAGGAGGGTGGCTTCATTGGGATAAACCTGCTCGGCTCCTCGGGCACCTTCTCCTCCTCGCGCTCCTTCTGACCCATCACAGCCACCTCTTCGGTTTTGCGAGACCTCGCTGACTGCCTGGCAGCCCCTGAAGAGAGGGAGCTCAGCCGCGCCGAGACAATCTCCTCTGACAGTGCCTTGGAACGACTCTGCACATCTCCGTAACGCTGGGTGGCTTCATTCAGGTTATGCGCAAGAAACTCGAGGTCTCCCATCCGGATTTTCGCCCACTCGCCCCCCTCGCCGGCATCCCTCAAAAGTGGTGTGATAATTCGCCTCGCACCCTCGACATCGTCGAGATAATACAACATGATTTCCGCTTTTGTCAGCTTCAAAAACGCGGTGCGCGCAGCGGCAAACTCATCCGCGCTGAACTTGTCCGCCCATTTAATCGCCGCCTGCGGATCCCGCAGTGCCAAAGTGAGGAGAAACAGATCCTGCATCAGCGCTTTTTGCTCTGGATCAACCTTTTTCTTAAAGTAATCCCAGCGCTCGGTCATCACATATTCCAGCAGCGCGTTACCTCGCTTCAGCTCCATTACCCGAAAAAAGTTATTCCACATGGCAGCATCCCAACCAGCAACAGGATCAACCGTTGCTGGATATGCCCGCATCATATTGTAACAGGCCAGCTTGAAGTTCTGCCGTGTGTCAGCATCATCCAGCGAACTTTTAATATCTGTATGCGGATAGATCACATAGCTGGCAACCGAGCTTTTGCCATCCGCCTCGGCTGTGAGCGAAACCTTGGTGTAGCTGCCGGCGTTCAGCAGCCAACTGGTCTCAGCTCCGTCAGCTACCGCACCTGAAGCTTTCTCAAAACGCCAACTGTAACGCGTGGCCGCAGGATTATTTCGAGCCAGAGATTTAAAAACATAGGAGATCAACGGCGGCTCATCATTCAGCCAAAATGTGCTGTTCGGAGCAAAAGTGAAAGCCGCGATCGGGCCGACCTGCGCGCTGACATCGGTAACTGCACACTCGCCGGATTTAACAACATCCTCAGCGTCAATCACGCAACTCTCCAACATGGGTGTTCCCGGATAAGGCAGATCCTTGTCACGTGGCCCGCCCAGCTCCTCAACCGTGGTTTTGGGTGTGCGCCAGGTGAACATCATCGGCCCTGTAGGCCCCCCCTTTGGATTGTAAAAATAGAGCTCCACGCTATGCAATCCCAAAGCCAGATCAACCGTGTCGCCTATGCCGCCTAGCTTATTGTTTTTCTTCCTCTGCTTGAGCATTTTTCCGTCAACCACAATCTCCATCTCCCCTGACCGACTGTACGGTGCAATCCAGGTGGAGCCAGGGGCCTTGACATCAATGTGCGCGAGCATGTAAACCGCGCTGCCGCCCAAGCGCCACTCCCATGTAGCCAAGGGAATAGATTGCCCTTTCCAGCGCCCGGCACTCCAGCCCTGATTCACAAAACGGGTATTCGAATCAACCGCGCCGAGCTTCCCCAGTTTTTCCGCGGCCGCGCGCGCGCGCGTGCCGTTGATTTCACAGAGAATCGCACTCGGCTTGATGCCGCTCTCCAGGCTCCATAGATTCATGTTGCGTGTGCCCCGAAAATAGATCGTGGCACTGCGCCCTGACTCCGGCGCTTGAAAAACAAGTCCGCACTCTGTCTCCTTGCAGTGCCATAGAATCCCGCTTTTGAGCGGTTGGCCACCCTCATCCACCACAATGCACTCAGGACGCGGACCAGGCAATGCGCCGCCATCGGGGATTTTCACAAAATACCCGGCTTCAGGGTGACTCGGCTCGCGGGTCAGCCTCACCACATAGCGCACTGGCGCGTCTTTCACTACCCAGGCAGCAGGCTCATCCGCAACGGCAACCACGCGCATGAAAATTGTCATGGCCAGCAACCAGCCAGATTTTTGTAAAAAATTTATCATAATATTGTTTCGCTCAACTTCTTGTAGTAGTCAGCATTCAGCTCACGGTACTTCTCCGGCGACTGCTCCTGCCCGGCTTCAACCACATCAGTCAACGTCGAAGTCAGAATGTCGCCATCCAGATTGGCAATGGCACCCTCGCCCAGCTCTGTTTTGGCCTTTTTCAGCGATCCGATTGCCCTCAACCGCAGCTCCGTCACCTGTGTGATGGGAGCACCCTTTGAAACCGCGTCCGCTGTCTGGCGAATATGGTGGGCAGCGGTTTCAAGCGAGTCAGTGCGCAACCCTTTGAGTGATGCCTGCGCATAGGCCTCGTCCGCCTTTTTCGCCATTCCGTCAAGACTCTGAGCCCAGGAGCCGGCCTCGGTGGCATCCATCCGGTCGGTGCCGCCGCTGTCACCCCAGTCATCCCCCTTGCCGGAGCCCATTTTACCGCCGCCAGAGGCCTTGGTCTGCGCCTCGCCGTCCGCGATCACCTGCCCGGACTGCGTGGGGTCCTGGGTGCGGCGCGCCTCAATATTATCGTCACCCTCACCAATTGTCCCTGAACCGGCCGCGCTCTCGCCACTGGCCATGCCCTGACGCCCGACATTGGAGCGTCCATCCTGCTCCTTATGATCCGGGGTTTCATTGCCGGATTTGCCTTTGGCGGAGAAGGTGGTTGTATCGCCCTCGGTGATCTCAGCACCCATTTCCATATCAGGCAGTGCCTGATTAATCGCGCCGTCGTCAGCCTCTTCATCAAGTTTTTTATCAAGCTCCAGCAGGTCGCCGATAATATCTTCCATCTTGGTTTGCAATGGTGTCAACGCCACCCCGTCTGGCATCTCCTCTTTGTCAAAGGCCTCAGTTGTGACCTTGGTTTTGTCAGCATCTTTGCCCAGCCACATCTCAAAATCTTCGATCAACTCCTCGGCTTTCTCCATCTCCTCCAGATACCATTCACGCTTGGCCACCGCTTTCTCCTTGACACCTCCGCCCTCCGGGTCATCCGCGGTTGGCTCCTCCTTCTGCTCCATCTCTTCAAACACAGAGAAGACATCCTCAACCAGATCATTGCCGACATTCAGGTGCGTGAAGATATCCAAATCCCGGGGAATTTCGAGCAGGGCCTCCTTGATGTTTTCCGCAATCTCGGTGGCCTCTTCCTGCATCACATCAAAATCCTCGGTGTTCTTGTTGGTGTTTTCTGTGATCTTGTCCATCTCCTCTTTGAGTTTTTTCTCAACCGCCTTGAGTTTCTCCAGCTTGGCACCGACCACCTGCAAGGCCTCGATCATCTCCTCGCGCATCTCTCTCTCGTCCCGGGCCTGCACCAACTCAAACTGCCTGCGCAGCGCCTCCAGCTTCGCCAGGGCGCTGCCGCCATAATGCAGCGCCTTGGGCAGCGCGTTCTCCTCCAACTGCTCGGCGGCCAGCAACATATCATCTGAGATCTTCTGCTGCTCGCAGGCGCTCGCCACTGACTCCAAAAAGGCGCTCTGTCCCTTGTCCTCGCCTGCTCCGGCCAGCGCCTGAGCGCGGCAGCTCTTGACAAACAGCAGGAGTTCGGAGCTGAGCGAATCCTGATCATCAATCAGTGAACTTGCCACCTCCACTCTCTGTGTGACGCAGAGCGCGGTGGCCCCAATGATTTTGCTCTGCCCGCTGATCAAGCCATCCAGCACGCCGATCAGCGAGCCGGTGCTTTGACTCTCGCGCGCGAGTTCCGCTGACTTGTCAGCAGCGGTCAGCTGACGCAGAATCTTCTCCTGCACAGTGATTGCCGCAATCGCCTGCCGCCCCTTAGCACCCTGATCCCTAACCGCAGGCAGGCTCCGCAACAGGGAGATTGCCTCATACATCTCGTTAACATAGAGTTTTTTTATGGTTGGCACCAAGTTCCCCAACGCCCGTGAGCCGCCGGTTTCGAGCAGCACCTTGACAACCTTGCGAATCGTATCCTGCTGCTCGGCAGCCTCCTGCCACTGCTGGGGGGTGGTTGTCAGCAACACCCCCTGCAACTGCTGGCTGCGGGCGATATTCTCACGTTGCAGTTCAATTATCCTGGTCAACCCCGCGGCGTTTTTCTGCGCCTGCTCCGCACGTTTTTTTGTCAGCTCCGAAACATCATCCAGCTCAAAAGTCAGGGAGGGCGAGACCGTCACGTTGCCGCCGGCGCTGTTGTCCCTTGCAACCACGCGCAGCACCAAGGTGCCTGAATCAGAGATCTTGCGGTTTTCGCCCCTCCACAGATCAGTAAACTCCTTGCCCCTGTTTTTGACCCACTTGTAGCTCTTAAGCACCTCCACCGGCGCGGAGTTATCATCAGTTGCAACGATCTTTTCAATCGTGATCTCACCCAGACCAAAATCGTCGGAGACCGAGAAGTCGATCATCGGCGCAGAACCTGGTGCGAGGAGCACGGGTTTCTGTGGGTATTTGATGGCGATTTCCGGCGGACGGTCCCAGATCAGGTTAAACCCCAATATGGTCTCAGCCTGGTCGCCAAAGGTGTCAACCGCCGTAAGGGTGAAGGCAGCGCCATTGGTAACAATCAGGTCAAACGCCCCTTTTTTCGCAGTGCCGTCCAGCGTGAGCGTCACAGGAGCACCCATACCCGAGAGCGCGAGTGAGCGCAAGCCTGTGTTGCATTCAGCTGTCATGCTGACCCGCGAGCCATACGGAATATCAACCGCGGTTGACTGCGCGTCATAGCTCTTGGCCGGCAAATTCATATAGGCTGGCGGCAAAACCTTCAATGCCAGTGCGCCAAAGGCCAGCGGCGGACGCAGATCGATTTTTTTCCAGTCAGGCACGTAGGCATCGCCAGCGCGAAAACGATACTTGGTAATTGTGGTCACTGAGAGCAGAGCATATGAAAAGTTCTCTTCGCCGCTGCCTTTTAAAACCCCCAGATTATAGGTTTTTTGCTCACCGTCAGCTGGACGCAGATCCAGCAGCACCTCATGGCCGGCCTTGCCCTCCACCTTGCAGGAGAGGGTCAGATCACTGCCCTGCATAACGACAGTGTCACCTGGCGAGACACTGACAATCCGCGTCAGGCTAACTGGCGTCAGATCCGAGAAGGGGTTCAATACCCGCACCATCGCAACTGTCCACGCCTGCCCGATAAAGGGCAGCGGCAACAGCAGCAGCAAGGCGGCTACACCGAGTGCCAGTTGCGCTCGGCGCAATAGCCGCCGGTCCTTCATGGCTTTAAAGTTCAATGTTCGCCAATGGGGAATCTCCATCTTAACATATGCCGCGACCAGGGAGTCTTTAATCTTGGCCGAAGCGAACAGCAGATGGTTGATCAGATGGTTGTCCAGCTCAGGGAAGGCCTGCTCCACATTCGCCGCCACCGCTTCGGGCGTGTGGCTGCGGGAGAGGGTTTTCATAATCACACCCACGAGCAGCCCGGCCAGAGCCAATAGGAAGCCCCAGGCAGCGAACCTTCCTCCGCGACTGTACCGCACCAGAAAATCGGCCAGCGCCAAACAGAAGAAAAACGCCAGAATAACGGAGAGCCCGACTGTAGCGCGGAACTCCGCACCCCACAGGTTGAGCATCTTTCCGATTCTTTTCAGTTGTCCAATCAATGCTGAGAGCGCCATATGCACCTCCTTCTCACTTCTTAACGCTGACCTTACCCGGCACCTTGGTTATGCGCACGTTGGAGAGGTAAAAGTCGCCCGCGCCATAGGTATGCCCTGGAACATAAATAAAAAAACAGATCTGCCGCACCTTTTTCAAATGCGCATAGGCTGTCGATGAAATCTGGGAGTTGTTCGGAAAGTACATGGTCATGGACTGCCACCGGGAGCCCTGCTTCATGTCCATCTGCTCGGTTTTATAGATGCGGCGCAGATCCTGAAGCTTGGGATTCTCGTAAGGCTTGATCCCGGGCGTGAATTGATAGCCGTTAAAGAGCATCTTCATGTTCACCCCTTCAATGTAGATGTCAAAGGTGCACTTGTAACGGTCGCCGGTCTCATAGGCGATGAGCGGAGACTCCACCTTGGACTCATAGCCATCAGGCACCTTCATGTGCAGCACATTTTTTTTGCCGCGAAACTCCGGCAGATAGGAGGCGTTCAGGTGGTTTCCCTGCTGCAGTCCAACGCCTGTCCAGTCATAATTGAGGTTCCAGCCATCCAGATTCCCCTTCTCTGAATCAAACGCCGCATTGTAGCAGAGATTCAAATCCCCTGCCTGGGAGAGGGCTGTCAAAGTGAGGCCTAGGGCAAGGCTGATTGTGAGATAAATCTGTTTCATATTGTTCCTTTCAGCCCGCAGGCCTTTATGTGAGATTCCGAAACTTTCGCAGTATCCACTCCGCCGCAATTAACAGTATCAGTATACCAAGAACCGGCCAGCTTTGCCAGTAAGTTTTATACTCTGAAATTTCCTGCTCCAGCTGCCGCGGATGAACCGCCAGCAGCGCACGATTCAACTCAGCCGCGCTCTCATAAAAGGCCCCTTCGCTGTTAATCGTGATCGCCTTGATGGTCTCCAAATCCGCGGGGCGCGGCCTTGACTCAGGGGAGTACGGTTTGACGGAGAAGTAGGCCAACTCTGATTCAACCCGCCGTCCATTGACCTCCGAGAACGTCTGCGCCGCATACATCCCAGGCTCCTCGCCTTTGAATTTGACATTGTAGGCTGGCACAACCTTTCCCGCGACCGCCTGATCCATGCCGCTCTCCAAGCTGAAAGGCAATTTCCGCTTATCAGGAAATGTGATCTCAGCCTTGACCTGCGTGCCGGCCGGCGGCCGCTCCGCCCCAACCCACCGGGCGGTGACCTCAATCTCCTCACCCAGAAAGCACTCCTCCCGATCAAGGAAGATGTCCCAAACCTTGTCATCCATGGCCTCGGCCCTGGGAGAGAGCCATGCAAGCAACTGATGCCAGAAGCGCGGATAGGGCTGGGTCTTCAACGCGTCAGCACTGAGCTGCCACTTCCAGAGTGAATCCGAAAAGATCGCGACCACCTTGCCCTGACCAAAGTCCTGCGCCAGAATCATCGGCTCAAGCCCGCCGGAGCTCTTGGCCTCCACCAGCACACGCGCCGCGGCCGAGGGTTTGACATTGTGAAAGAGTGAGAGCACTGAGGGCACCTTGTTCCAGAACTCAGCGTCGCCTCCAAAAGCAGCGTGCGAACGCCCCTGGTCAGTTAGCACAACCGGATACTCGCCCTCCAGTGCCTTATTCGAAAAACTCGAAGCAGGCAGCAGCGCTTTGAGCGGTGTGGCGGCAAAGCCATCCTCAGCCCACCCCTTGGCGCCGCCCAGCAGAACCAGACTCCCGCCCGCCTCCACAAATTTCACCAGTGCCTGCGCCCGCTCTTGGCCAAGCTCCGCACCGCTCAGATCACCGATCACCACAATCTTGAACAGCGTGAGCTGCGACTCATTCATCTCCGGTGCCACATCCCCGCTCACACCGTAGGTCATGAACTTGCCCTTCGGACCCTTCAGAAAGATTGCCGGGCTGACCTGTTTGCTCTCGCGCAGCACGCGGGCAAGATACTTCGACTCCCAGCGCGGCGGCCCTTCAACATACATCAGACGGTTCTTAGCATCCTGAACCTGCACCACCACCGACGACTCGTTGTCATCAATCTGCTTCTCCTCCGGCAGCGGCGGCAAGAGCACTCGATAGGTGTTCAAGCCGATCACCTGATGATCCAGCTTGAAAACAACCTCGCGCGAACCGCCGCCCTCAGGCAGTTGACTCTCCATCTGTTGAATCTTGAGATCATCTTTGAACAACTGCACAGGAAAGGGCTTGCCGCCGCTCCCCTGCCCTGAGATCACGGCCTTCAACTCCGACTGCCACCCAACTGTCACCCGGCTCGGAGTGCTGACAGCCTCAACGCGGATATCAGGCTCCTCTTCCCAAATCGCGTCCTTTTCCAGCGGCAGCGAGTAAATCGGGAAGGGGCGTTTTTCGAGTGCCCAATCCTTGAACGCCTCGCGCGTCTCCAGCCCGTCGGTCAGCAGCAGGCACCCGGTCACATCCAGCCCGGTATACCGGCCGACACTCATCTTCAGCGCGTCGCGCAGCAGGGTCGCGCTGCCATCCGGCTCCAGTGCGGCAGCCTCCTCAAGTGTCAGTTTTGGGCCGATCTCCCCGGCAAAGGCGTAAATATCCAGCGCGCATTTTGCGGCCATGCTTTCAACCCACGGCAGCCGCAGCACCGACTGGGCCACCTGCCAACGATTGGTCGCGCCCGCGACTGGAGTCATGGTCATACTGCTCGAACGATCAAGCAGCACAATAAAGCGGCTCTTCATCTGAAGGGTTTGAACTGTTTTCTCGCCCGGCATCAGCAGACACCACCCGAGCAACAGGAAAAAGAGGGTGCGCAGGAGAATCATGCCAGCCATGGGCCAATCACGCTTGACAAACAGCCAGTACGCGGTCAGAGTGACGGCCAAGGCCGCCCCAATTGCCATCACAATCACCGCTGTCGGTGCTATATGGTCGTAAATAATCACACTAGTTTCCCTTGAGTCTGCCCGAGGCTTCCATCTTCAGCGTGTCTGTCAGCTTTGAGTTTTTACGCAGGAGGAAGTTAGAATATGCCACCTCCGCGATTGCAACCAGCAGCGCCAGCCAAAGCAGTGTCTCGCCCAGCGAACGCCCGATCCGAAAGTCATCCAGCTTTTTCAATAAATCGTCTTTGCCCTCAGCAATATGCAGTGCGGAGATACCCAGAATGTCCGGCAGATCCTGCGGACGCAGCGAGGTGAGATCTGACTCAACGCGCGGCATGTTGATTGCCAAGGCAGGGTTTGACGCTCCCCCGCCGGTCACGCTCAGCGTGTAATGGCCCGGCTTGGTCAAGCCCTCGGCGTGGATCACATTGCCGCTCTCGCCCACCGAGCTGCGCAGCGAGACTGGCTTGCTCTCCGGATCCTTTAACACGGATTCCCGGGTCGCCTCTGGCAGATACTCGGTCAGCGAGAGCGCGTCTGTTGCCCAGAGATACGGCTTATTGGCACCCACGCCGGCGGCGTACTGCGTCAGTTGGTGCATCATCGGAAGGTAAAAGGGCGAGAGCGGGAAGTCGCTCCAGGAGCGATCAGCTGCCACGGCGAACAGCATCACTGCGCCCCTTCCATGGGGGCGCGCCACTAGAAACGGCTCACCTGAGCCAGTTGAGACAATTGAGCCTGCTTTCTCTTTCAGGCCCTCGTATTTCAACTGGCGCTTGATAACAAGTGAGGGTGCTAGTCCATCCTCCACCAAATTCCACAGAACCGGATGCTGAGGCTGATCCCAGGTCAGGAGGCGTTTACGCTGTTCAACCGGCAGGTCGATCATGGAGAGCGATTCTACGGGCAAGGTGGTCCAGAGTGCATAGTCGGAGAGAAGTGCGCGGCTCCCAGGGAAAATCACCAGCAAGCCACCAGCAGCCACATAGCCCTCCAGCTGCGTGATCTGCTGTCCAGGCAGATTGATTGTATTGCTTAGAAAGATGCAGGAGTAGGCTGCCAGGTTCTCCCCAGGCAGAGCATTCGGCTGCACTGCCTGCGCATTGATCGGCGAAACACCCCCCACCCCGGCGGCCAGCGCTGCCTTCAGATAAAGGAGGCTGTCAGGGTCACCGACGCAGAGAACCGGCAGTTTCTCGCGCACCCGGATCAGAAAGTAAAACGGGTTGTCCTCAGCCAGACTGTCCTCCGGAGTCTCCACCCGCAGCGTGTGTACCCCGCCACTCATCGGCGGCAACGCGAACTGCACCATGTTGGCACCGTCAATGCCCAGCATCACAGATTGACGGCCCACCTCCGCGCCATCGAGAAAAATGGAGACAACGGAATCCAGCGGCGGCCCTGTACGGCTGAGCTTGACTGTTACCTGGCAAGGTGTCTCAGCGGTAATCAGCCGTGGCTCAAGCTCCACATCCATGGTGGCGGAGTTCTCCGGTTCAGCCGTGCCGAGCAGGGTCACAAAACAGGTGACACTGTCGCTCACCTTTGAGGGATCCCAGAGACTCTCGCCAGCCGCAGCTGGCCGCGCAGGGACATCGTCTGCTGTATCCGCGCGCTCCCCGTTCTGCTTGAAGCTGCCCCATGGAAGCAGCTGATAATCGGTGATAATATGCAGCTCGCGCTCACCGCGGCGGGAGTCCTGCTCCATCAGGTCCAGCCCAGCCACAGTGGCGGGACACAGCTGCGAGGAGCCGACCGGCATTGGCAGAGAGCGCAACCGGGCCGCGGCCTCCTCTTTATTGCCTGACATGCGCTCGCCAAAAACCGGAGTCACCTGATCGCCAGCCAGATAAACGCAGTAACGATCATTATCCCCCAACCCCTCAATCACGGTTGTCGCCAGCTCCACAGCTTGCTCCCACACCACCTGCTGATTCAGTTTGTAGTTCATGCTATAGGAGTGATCAATCACAATCGCCACATCCCGCGCAGTGCGGCTCAGAACATTTCCAAATTTCTTGGTGCGTACGATCGGCATCATGAATCCCAGCACCAGCAGCGCCAGCAGCAGAAAGCGCAGCAGCATCAGAAGGAAATTCTCCATCTGCAGCCGCCGGGAAGAGCGTCTTTGCGCCAGTTTCAGAAAACGCAGGGTGCTGAATGGCAGCCGCTGCGTTCTGCTGGATTGAATAAAATGCAGAATCAGCGGAATACTCAGAGCCGCGAACGCAAAAACAAATGAAAAATTCAGGAAAGAAATCATAATCAATTATCTCAATCGCCGCCGCTCTTCCAGATAGGCCCGCGCATAAGTCTCCACCGGCTGGTCAGTCTTGACCAGCCGGTAATCCACCTTCATGGCCTGGCAGTTGACCCGGTAATACTCTAAAAACTCCCCGAAGGCCTTCTGATAATCCCTGGCCACGCCGCGGGGATCGACCGTCAACTTCTCGCCGGTCTCCATATCTTCAAACTCAAACCCCTGCTTCAGCGAAAGGTCAATCTCAACCGGGTCAAGCACGTGCAGCACAACAACATCATGCATCTGCTTGCGGAAATGCGCCAGGCCCTGCACAATCGCCTGTTCGTCATCGAGCAGATCTGAGATCAGGATCACCAGCGCGCGCTTATGGATCGACTCAGCGATCTGATGCAGATTCTTAGCAGTATCGGTGCGCGAATCAGGCTTTACATCCTGCAGCCGTTTCAAGGTGTTGTGCAGGTGGTTCAGTGTGTCGCGCGGCTCCACCCGCATATCAATCTTATCGGAAAAGACAAACATGCCCACTGAATCCTTGGCCTTGACCACCACATACCCCAGGGCGGCGGCCAGCTGACAGGCAAAATCAAATTTCTTCACATCCCCGCTGCCGTAAGCCATGGAGCCGCTGCGGTCCAGGATGATATAGACCCGAAGATTGGTCTCATCTTCAAAGCGTTTCACATAGTAACGCTCAGTGCGCGCCAAGACCTTCCAGTCAATATGCTTGGGATCATCGCCAATGCCATAGGCCTTGTGCTCAGCAAACTCAGAGCTGGCGCCTTTCAAAGGGCTGCGGTGCGCGCCGGCGAGATTGCCCTCCACCACATAGCGCGACTGCAGCACCACGCGGCTGAGCTTGTGCATCTGCTCTGCGTTCAGGAAGGCCTTGATCCCCTCAGCCCCCGGCTCCCTGGGCTTGACCTCAGCAGCGGGCTCCTTGAATTTTAATTTTTTTGCCATAAATTTGTTCTTTGTGAATCAATCCTCATCTCTTTCGCCGTGACCAGGTGACTCGGTGGCATTGCTTACTGACCCCGACTCCGATGCAGCTGACAGTTTTGTTACCTCAGCGCTTGTTGGTAAAGCAGCGGGCTTCTAACCGTAAACCTCACAATGAGCTCGCAAAGACCACGTATATTCAGCAACCTCATTTGATTACCACGGAAAGCTGTTTTACTTCCTCTTGTAAATATCCAACTGATCGCGTTTGGTTCGCTCCGCCTTATCGCGCTTGGCAATCTCCCGCAGCAGATAATCAGCCCAGGCATCATTGCCAAGCTCCTTGAGCATCTGCTTCTCATTGACAATCAAATCCTCGTCACGCTTGGTAAGGTTGACTGGTTTCTTGCCAGCCGTAAAGGAGTAAATCACCGACGAAGAATCCACCTCGGAGAGCATCTCCTTGCCCACCTTGGGTGCTGTCCGATCCTTGTAGCGCACGATAACTGGGTTCAGCACCATGCTCCGCTTCTCCGGGTCGACACTCTCGATCACACCGGTCACGGCCACCCCGTCGCCAGCGGCTGTGGCAGGCGCGCGCTGCAGCACGGCGAGCGAGATACTCTTCTGCACCAGAAACTTCACAATCATATCAGAGCTGGGCTCACGGGCCTTGATGCCGATCACCGGAGCGCCCTCGTTATCGGCCTTCTTGATTTCCAGCACCTCGAGGTAACGGAAAAAGTGCTGTTTGCCCACCCCTTCGGCAAGCACCTCCTTGATCGCAGCAGGAGTCTTGGCCTCAACTATGCTGAGCGAGTATTCGTTGCCATTGGGCACTGCCGCGCCATGCGCGGCAGCGCTGCCGAGCAGCAATCCCAACGCCAAGCTGAGAGCTTGGCAAGAATTTAAGGTTTTCACAAAAGTCCTCCATTTAAGCTGGCTTCGAGGTCGAGGGAATCGAGTTAATCGATGTAGTCGATGCAGTCGAGGTAGTCGATGCAGTCGAGGTAGTCGATGCAGTCGAGGTAGTCGATGTAGTCGATGCAGTCGAGGTAGTCGATGTAAGTCGATGCAGTCGAGGTAGTCGATGCAGTCGATGCAGTCGATGCAGTCGATGCAGTCGAAAAAACCAAGCCAATCGACTGCCAGCTACTGCGTGACCGAATACATTAAAATATTTTGACCCAAGCGCTGGCAGCTGACATCATCATAGCCTCTGGCATAAGGACTTTGCGACATCTCCCACCCCCCGGCCATGCCATATGGGCTATAAACCACTGCCACATGGCCTTTCACCTCCACCCCCTCCAGCTTGGGGCGCGTGACAGCCATCCCCAGTGCCTGCTGTAACACCGGGGTTACGCCGACCTTTTCCACATTGTTCGGCATATGAAAAATCGCATTATCCTGCGGGATGGCTTTCATGGGTGACCCTGGAAAGAGCGCTGCCATGATGTTACGAAAGGCCAAATCAAAGCCCTTACGCCCGCAACAGGCCTCTGCCAGCAAAAACCCGCCGTTTTCCAGGTATTTTTTTAGCTGCACCGCCTCACTCTGCTTCAAGGTAAAGTGCTCGTGTCCGGTCAGATACAGGAGCGGGGCATTGAAGATCTCCGGATCGGTCAGCCGCAGCTCCTTGATCGCGAACTTGACCGGCACATCGGTCTTCATGTTAAAGGTTTGCAGAATCACCGACAACCCTGCGTGGCGGGTCTTCCACACACCGTCATAAACGATCTGCACCATGGCCACCTTGTTGGCGCTCGACTCCGGCTTATCAACAAACTTGATCGCATGTGCCTGGCTCTTGGCCCAGGCGCGCATGGCAGAGGAGTAGGAAAAGATATTCACACCGAGTTTTTTGGCGCTCTCCGGTTCATAAGCCTGATACTCCGGCAGCACATTATCCTCCCAGCCCACCGACATGCCCCAGCGCGAGACCAGCGCCACCACCCGGCAGTTGATCTCCACCGCGTCAAACCACGGCTCATCCCCCACAAAGCCGGAGGCTTTCACGCCAGGACAGTACTGCACCCGATCCACATCATAGTAAGAGTGAAAAATCGGGTGATCCGAGGATAGCCGCTGAACCGGCTGCTCAGGAAAGATCAGCCCCAGCTCCCGCACCGCGGAGCGATAAAAGGGCGCTGATCCCAGGCCGGTATTATAGATGATCATGCCGCCTGCCAGACAGTACTCGCGGATACGCTTGCGCTGTCCCTCGGAGTACGAGAAATTGTAGTGGCCCGAGCGGTACAGGATTGGATTTTTGGCTGGATCAGCCGCCACCTCGCTCAGTGTCGCAACCTGCACACTGTACTTAACATCAATCATCTCCTTCATGCTTTTCAGAAGATTATTGACATCATTCGGGGTGGCGTTCCAATCTATATCATCCTGCGCCGCAAGCGGCTGCGCTGCCAGCAGCAATGCGCAAATTCCAAGACAAAAGCTTTTCATACAAAAACTTACTTTTTCTTTTTCTCAGTCGTGGTTGCCTGAGATGTCTCGGACTTGAGCTTGGTGATCAGCACCGGCGGCTGTGGCGGCTTCTTGGCCTCAGTACGCGCCTGCGGCGTAACAGGACAACAGCAGCACGGATCGGTTGTCTCAGCCGAAGAGATAGAACGCGGCGGCGCGGGTGGCGGCTGCCGGTTTTTCGGAGGCGGGACAAAGCCGGGCTCATTTGATCCATCACCAGCCAAAACCGTTCCCATGCACAAAGTTGTGGCAAGCAGGGCCATACCAACAGTCACTACTTTATTCGCTTCTTTTTTCATTTAACTTCTCCTTAACTTTAAAACACAGTTATATTAGCACGTCTCACCGCTTCTGTCTACCCATGACAGCAAAATATTCGCAGCAAGTTGAGGGAACCGGAGGGGGTCGCCGGCAGTCGAAGCAGTCGAGAAAATCGAAGGCAGTCGAAGGCAGTCGAAGGCAGTCGAAAACTGCAAATGCGCGTGATTTTCGGTTTGAAACCGCATGTGCGGTTACCCCCTATATTAGTACCACTGCGTTAAAGCGGATTTCCATTTCGTTCTGTAAACATGATAACGGCACAGCGCCTTTACTCCGCAGGCATTACCCCGCTTCATAGTTCGTATGCGCCGCTCCGACTTCCCTCGCCACAGGCTAAACAAGTTATGGTTTTCCTGCCGCCCGTACGAATCGCCAACCTCTGGCTTTCCGTTGTGGAAGGGTGATCCCAGGTACTGCAATTGTTCTTTCGATGCGCGATCCATTAACGACTCTACGCAGTAGAAAAAAAATTAAAGCGCAATATTCGCGGAGATTCGCGGGCAAAAAATTGGTTGTGGCTATGCTGCGCTAGGCCCTTTGTGGTTAAAAATCAGCTACGCACCTCTTTCGTGCTTTTCGTGATTTTCGTGGTTAAAAAAAAGTACAGGAAAACAAACTAAGCTTTTAGTCTTCATTCATAGTGGGCACTAACCACGCAACACGCGCGCGTAAAGTGCAAATATAAAACGAACTATTGTTCAGAAAATAAGGCAAAAAACACTAAGTTTTTCACGTCTATGTCCAGTGGTCTGAACTTTTGTAGTGGTGAAAATCTTCCGCACATCACACAAACTCTTTTGGCTGCCCGACCAGCTGCTTTAGGGACGCGCCAGCCGGGTGATATGTGAACCGAAAAAACTTAGCGCACTTGAAGGAGCGTGCCGTATGCAGGGCCGGTTTCAAGCACTGTCAGGATACCCGCACCCGTGAAGATGGCATCATTGACGTTATCAGCATTGCTGCCAGTCGCGCCCCAGCTCCCTGCTGACTTGGAAACACCGTTGATCGCGAATTGCCGCACAGCCACATCAACGCCCGCCGGAATCTCAATCCGCGCCTGCTGACCTAGGGTCGAGTTATCAATACCGGCAGAGAGTCGAGTTGTGGAGGCGGCTCCGCCAAAGGCATTGTCATGACCCACCGCCAGGGTTGCGCTGCGATGAACGTCGACAATCGCCGAGGTCAGTGCGCCGCCACCTGTCAGCTTCGACAGAACAGTCAGCGTTTTATTCCAGCCAGCCGTGAATGCCACACCACCCGCATTGAGTGTCATCGTCCGGTTGGCGGATAGCACAGGATCGTTATTGCTGTTTTTGATTGAAGTTCCATTGAGGATCAAGGGTTTGTCAACTGGGCCGAAGACCGCATCGCCAGCCGCTCCGTCAACACCGACGCGCATATCGCCAGCCGCCAGAATCAAGCCGTTCGGCAGCGCGGCGGTGTTGTCGCTTGTGAGTGTCACCCCCCCGCTGTAGTAGAACATGCGGTTTGGGTCAGCGGCACTCAGATCCCAGTTGTCATACAACCCTAGGGCGGCTACGGTATCAACCGTGAAACGATTGTCAGCACGCAGCGCATCCAAGGTGGCTTTATCAGGAGCGATCAACGCGCCATTCGCGCTAATGGTCACCGCATAGGCGCTGCCAAGCACATCAATACCGGAGAAGCCGATGGCACCCGCATTGACAGTGACGTTAGCATTCACCATGTTGGTGCCAGGGACATTGTTGTTCCAAACAAAGATTTGACCTTGCTTAAAGATCTGCGCTCCGCCCCCCTCTTTAATCAGGTTGATGGCACCTGGCGAGGCGCAAGGCCCGCTCGCGCCGATCACCCCTTCAAAGCTCCCTGACCCGAGCGTGTTGAGGGTCAGGGTGCTGGTTGTGGCCGCAGTGGAGTTGATCACCGCGCGTCCGCGTGCCGCATTGCCGCTGGAGATCAAACTGCCAACGCGCTGATCCGCGCTGCCTGCCAGATCAAGGCGGACAAAGACCTGTTGCCAGGTTGGATTGATCAACCTTAATCGGCATCCCGGCGGCAACCGCGTTGGCCACACTGTATTGCAGCTGGCCCTCTGCCACAACCACGCCGCTGGTGAGATTCGCCAGTACAGCGGGCTGGCTGAGGGTCAGGCGGCCTGGGCCCATTTTCAAGAAGCGCAGATCATCAAAGTCAACTCCTGTTAGATTGGGGTTGGTCAGAGTATCCTCAACGTAAAGCCCTGCGAGCGCATTGCTTTGGAAGGTGGAGGAGGGCGCGTTCAAGACACTTACGAGATCTGACGGCTGCACAAAGGCCACCCCCGCATCAGCCGCGACAGACAAACCACCACTAACGATGTTATCCAGAGCAAGGTATCCAGCATAGACACTCGCTGGACCGGTGAAGGAGTTGTTGACACGCAACTGTCCTGCGCCGACCTTGGTCAATCCGCCGCTGCCGCTCATGCTGCCGGTAAACGCCGGGGTGCCGACACTGGCAGTCAGATTAGCGCCCAGAAAAATCAGACCTGAACCACCGTCAAGTGTGACCGTGCGCGTGCCATCCTGCAGCCCGGTGTAGTTCAGCGTTCCGTCAACTGTTATGGGCGTGACCCCGCTTTTCAGGTAGCGATCGCCTGCGCCGCTGAGAGTGGCGCCACCGTCGATGATGATTTCATCCGCTTCCACAGTGCCGGAACCTTCGAAGGTAACCGCCCCGGCTCTGATCATGAGGGAGGCGGCACTCTGCTGCGCATTGTTGGTGACGTCGCTTCAGCGTTGCTGCCTAAGAGCGTTCCATTGCGCCAGGTGTGCTTGGCATCCCCGCAATCCAGCGCGTACACCACAAACTCCTGAGAGGTGTACCCCGCAACTGCCATATTATAATCATTCGCAAACTGAGCGTGGGTAAATTGATTATTTTCGCGGTAACCGACAATCAAGTTGTTATTGTTTGCACTGGTTGTGCCTCGGAGGATGTAATTAGCATTTTTATTGCTGCGACGCCCCTCCACCACAAAGATGGTGTAGGCACTGCCTGCAAAAAAACTTCCATCATAGCCAAGCAAATCATCAGTGCCGTCAAAACGTATGGCTGGGAGGTTGTTCAAAGCGTTGGCCTGAACTGTCGGCTGTTTAGCTGCTGTGGCTTGAGTTGCGTTGCGCCCCATCCCTGATTGGTCCAGCCAGTTGGTGACACCGCCTGCGGTGCTGGTCAGAACTCCGGTGTCCGCTTTGAGCCAGAGCTGACAACCACCCATGCCTGTCGGGACAGCGGCGCGCACAGCTGCCGCTGCAAGCATGACTGCGGCACAAACACAAAAGCCGTTGGTCAGCCAGCGGACAAGACGATTTAACTCCAAGGCCAAGCCTGCAGCAGCCATGCAACAAGATTTTTTATTTGATAACTGTGTGTTTCGCGCACTTAACCTCTGTCTCCTTTGTGTATGTTGCTGTACAAGTCTGAGCCTGCTCCAAAGCGGGTTATTGAGAAGTTACTGTAAAAGTGATAATGGAGTAATGCAAGCATCTTCATTCAAGCTGGAAGCTTGAGGCACTCAACAACTTTAAAGACTATATTATGCAGAACTTTGCAAATAAAAAAAAACCGCTGGTTTAGAAATATCCAGCGAGCCGACTCAGATCGTCCTTGAAGCGCGGCGGATGCCTGAAAGCACTGTCAACCACCCGGCAATACTCCTCGACTGTGCGGCAGATTTTGATTGCGTCCCAGATACGCCTACCCTGTACCAGTCCAGCCTGCTGATAGCTCCAAAGCTCCTTCATCCGCCCCATCACCGGATTGTCGCCCGAGAGCTCTTTCCGACAGGCATCCAGATAGGAGCACAGAAACAACCTCAGCCTTTCACTGTCACGCTCCGCTGTTTTGCCCGCGCGGATCGACTCCATTAGAAACGGGTCAACCGCCAGACCGCGACCGATCATCCAGCGGTTTATCTGCGGGAAACGCCCCTTCAAGTAGTTGAAATCATTGACTGAGCAGATGTCGCCATTATACACCACTGGATGTTGGCAGGCTGCGGCTGCAAGGGCAAAGTCATCCAGCCGCACCTCGCCCTCATACATCTGCCGGGCCGTGCGGGCGTGAATAACAACCTCCCTCAATGGAAAGCGATTGAGAATCGCCATCCGCTCCAGCAGCAAATCAGGGGTTTTCAATCCCAGCCGCACCTTGATCGAAAATCCTCCGGGCAGCTCCTCGCACCCGGCTTCGAGCAAGCGGGCCAGGTTGTCGGCATCCCGCAGCAATCCGCTGCCGCGCCCCTTTTTAGCCACAAAGGGCCAGGGGCAGCCGGCATTCAAATCAGCGCGAGCATAGCCGAGATCTTTGAAGGCCCGCAACATCACCCGCAGCTGATCCGCATCTTTTCCAATGATCTGCGGCACCAGCGGCAGAGAGTGCTCCAAGGCTGTGTCGATATCAGAGAGCAGACCAGGTTTGACCTTAGCACCTGCCACAGAGGGGACAAAGGGGGCCACCGCCATATCCGGTACTGCAAAAAAACGCGCTAACTGATTGCGGTAAACGCGCACAGTGACCCCGCGCAGCGGCGCCAGATAAAAAATATCAGCTGAAGAGCCCGGTATATTCAAAATAAAAATTCCTCATCAAACTTACACAGCTTGCTGTTTGTTATCCACGCTTCATTGTGCAGTTACCTTTAATTTCCACCGTGACCTCGGCTGCGAAACAGAGCCGCGGATCATGCTTGTTGTTCAACGTGCGCAGCAAGGTGGCACGTGTTCTGGGAACTACCCCGTGGAACAGAGTCTGGTCCTGCCACTGGACCTTGATGGGTTGATCCAAATCCAGCATGCTGTCGCTCAGCAGAATAGTTATCTCCTCAATGCCGGTGATATTCGAAAGAAGAATGGTTTGTCCTTTGCGCTCGGCGGTAATTTCCGTGCCGGCCCTGGTCTCTTCGGCTGACACGGACAGCCAGTAAAACTGCGTGTGAGTCACATCGTCCTGCTTCCACACCACCTTTTGCGGGCAGGGCTCTCTGGTGAACTGCGCCATCCATTCTAAAGCAACAGCATCCTCACGATTCATCCAATGCCCCAGCCCTTTGTGTAATTTAACCACGTGCCGATACCCAGCTGGATCAGCGGCATGCAGCACTGCCAGCTTTTGCGCCCACTCGGCAGCGACCTGGTTGCGGTTGTAGCCACTGTCCAGCTCGCCGACATGGATGGCAAATCCAATATTACGCAGACCCAGCGGCGAGGTTTCATTGGGGTGACCGGCCATCATAGCCGCGGCGGCCAGACGGTCGGCAATTCGGGGTGCCAGCTGATAGACCCCATCTCCGCCGGCTGAGTAGCCCATGATATAGACCCGTTCAGGGTTGGCTCCCATATGTATCACCGCCCCCTCGATCAGCCGCGCCAGCAACCCATCAATATGCTCCTGGTGCCACATGTTCCAGCTGTCGGTCGGTGCGCGGGGCGCCACATAGATCCCCTGCTTCGGTGTATAGAGCTGGATTTGATTTTTCCACTGGGAGTCGTTGACCTGCGCTGTTGTACTGCCCCCGCCGTGAAACGAGAGATACAAATCCCACCCCTGTTTGGGCTTCACCCCGTAAATCCGGTATTCGAATTTCATACTGTGGCCATCGCCCTGTACAACCTTACGCTCCCACTCATCGCGCACCGCTGGCAGCATGGTTTTGACATGCGCGTCCCACAGACCTTTCAACATCGCCGCAGATTCCGCCCGCGACAGCGCGGTCGCAACTGGCTGCGCTTTTGCCCCGTTGCCACCCTGCGCCGTAGTTGCTGTCATGGTCAGCGCGCATAAAACACTGATGATCTGTGATATACTGGTGTTCAACGTTTTTCCTCTATATGATGCAATTTTATACTACGGTTGAGCTGCAATCAATATCTAGCAATTTATCGGAGCTCTTTGAACTCCGATAAACTGCTAGATCACTCCTCAACATTTCCAAATCCACTGGTTTCGCTGTGTGTGTCGGCTCGGTCACCGAAACGCGTCAGAGTGTCATCAAAATCAAGGCGCACCTCACCGGTCGGGCCATTACGATGCTTGGCCACATCCACAATCGCGAGACGCTTATCATCAAACTCGTCGTCCTTCGGTGCTTTACATGGCCTGCGCAGCAGCAGCACCACGTCGGCATCCTGTTCAATGGCGCCTGAGTCGCGCAGATCCGAGAGCTTCGGCTTATTGCTTTTATCACCGCGCTGCTCAGGGGCGCGGCTCAGCTGACTGAGCACAATCACCGGCAGATTCAACTCCTTGGCCATGGACTTGATCTGGCCGGAGATCTGCGAGGTCTCGATCTGGCGCCCCTGCTTGGAGAACTCGCGGTAATTACAGAGCTGCAGATAGTCGATCACAACCAACTCAATATCATAGCGTTTCTTCATGCGGCGGGCCCGTGCACGCATATCCATAACATCCAGTCCGCCGGTATCGTCAACATAGATCGGCGCGTTTTTGAGATCGTTCGCACCGCGCGACAGCTTCATGTTCACCTTTTTGGGGTTCAGGATTCCCTGATCAATCTGAAAGGCAGGCACCCCGGACATGCCGCAGAGCATACGCATGGCCAGCGACTCGGTGTTCATCTCTAATGAAAAAATGCCCACCGCACGCTTGCGGTTGTGATCGCCCTTCATCGGCTGCCCGTAAATATTACGTCCCAGGGCGACACACTCCGCAATGTTCATGGCCAGCGATGTTTTGCCCATTGAGGGACGGGCTGCCAGCACGATCATCTCGCCGTTACGCAGCCCCTTGAGCTTGCGATCAAGGTTGGCCAGGCCGGTTGGAAGACCTGCAACCGCTCCGGCACCGAGCGAGAAAAGGCGGTCGATGTGCGCGATAGTGTTGTTAATGGCCTGCGTCCATGTCAGACCAGTGCCCCCCTGTTTATCAGAGATGCTCAAAAACTTCTGCTCAATCTCACCCAGCAATAAATCAGCGCCGACCGCATCATTGTAGCAGCTGGCCTCAGCCTGGCGCGCATAGGCAATGATTGTGCGCAGCAGGTGCTTTTCACGGATAATATTGATGTAATACTCGGAGTGGGCCGCTGTGGGTGTCTGGTCAATCAGCGCCTGAATATAGCCGACACCGCCCGCGTTTTCCAGCTTCTTCAAGCTCCTGAGCTGCTCGCAGAGCGTCAAAGTATCAATTGTCTGCGAATTATGCGCCATCCCGCGCAGGGTTTCGTAGATCATCTGATTGCGGTTGTCATAAAAAGTTTCCGCAACCACATGATTTTCTTCACAGATATCCATAACCCGATGGCTATCCAAAAGGATCGAGCCCAGAACCCCCCGCTCAGCCTCTATACTGCTTGGCGGCGCACGCAGCACCGCTTTACTCTTCACAACATTTCCACTCATTTAAGACCACTCTGTTAAAACCAATCGTCTAATTTAAGAAACTTTCACAGGCTCACGGACAATCACGGACGAACACGGACGAACACGGACGTACACGGACGATCGACGAAGCATCTACGTTTTTGATCCGTGAAGGTCCGTGCTCGTCCCTGAACGTCCGTGAAAGTCCCTGTGCTGCTACTCTGAACCATGCGTTGTTTGCCGTCATAGCTCCGCGCGCGGAGCTATGACAGATGCGCATCACCCTATGACTGGCAGGCTCGCGGCGGCGATGGCCTGTCCATGGCGTTTCAGTTTTTCATCTGGCATCGAGATCGTAATCTGCTCCCGCAGCTGCGGGAACTCTTTGGTCAGCACATCATTGGCAACACTGATCATCAGATCACCGCCAGGACCGGAGGTCACTCGTCCGAGCAGCAGCATGTGCTTGATCTCGTAGAACTCGGCGTACCATGCCAGGGAGTAGCCAAAATAGACACCCAGTGTCTCATAAATTTTAGCTGCGCGCTGATCATTATTTTCCATCAGCTCCTGCACAAACTCAAGCTGCTCAGGGAAGGACATCTCCTCTTCAGGCAGGTTAATGCCGGCAGCGGGAATCAGGCGGGCCACCGCCTGTTGAGAGAAGTACTGCACACCGCAGCCACCATCCCCTGACCACTCGTCAACCGGCGCATCAGCGCGATAATCAACCGGTGCGAAGGCGAGTTCATTCAACCAGGGGGTAATCCCGCCATTGGGAGCGCAGTAGCCGCCCGCCTGGCTGGTGCCCATGGCAATGCCGAGCACAGGACTATCGTCCAGTGACATTGCTCCAGCCAGGGCGGTGACCTCGCCATCGTTGATCACAACAAAGGGGATATCCTTCCACTGCTCCATCACCCGCTTAAATATCGGCCGCACCTGCGACTCAAACAGCTCCAGCGGAACACCGCGGAAAAGCGAGGCCACGCGCGGCTCATTGTCAACATAGATGCCGGCCGCGCTCCCTCCAATAGCATCCACCCGCGGCAGGTGGGCGGCAGCGAGCTTCAGCGAATCACAGATGCCCTTAAAATGATATTCAGGGTCTGACTCAAAGTAGGGATCCCAGACAACCTCTTCGGAGAAGATAACCTGGCCGTCAACCACAGCGGCGCATTTACGGTCACTGCCGCCCAGATCAAAGCCAATCCGGCAGCCCTCCAGATGACGTCCCAGAGGAAGCGCGCTTTCATTCGCCTCGGGTATCTCCTCTTTCTCACAGATCTTAACCTCCAGCGGCGCCAGGAAGAAGCGACTCATCATATCATTGGTAAAAGCGCGCGCCCCTGTTTTAGAGTAGGCCTCAGCGACCGCCGTCCCGATCTCAGGCGCGCCGGCAATATAAATCACACTTCCCCCCTTCTGCCACAGCAGAAACTGGATCACACGTTCAACAGCTTTAAAATTAAGTGCCCTGTTTTCCTCCGCGGCGGGAAGCACCTGCATGCAATGTGTAAAAACCGTGCTATCAGGGCGGCCCAGCGCGATTACCAGCTCACGGCTGGCAGCGTTTGCATCACATAAACTCTGATAGGCGCGGTGCCAGAGCACTGGTGGCGTAAAGCCGGGGTCCAAAACAGGGGGTACTTTTAATTCAGCTATTTTCAATTGTGTTCTCTGATTCATTATTTTCCTTTTATTTAGTTCGTTGATAAAATCGCAGCACGAGCCTGTAGCAGAGTGCTGAACAGACTACAAGCCTATCTCAACTCGCTGTAGGCTGTGGCAAAGGCGGCAACCGCCCGCTCCAGATCCTCCTGGTTGTGCGCCGCTGAAATCTGGGTGCGGATTCGCGCTTTGCCTTTTGGCACAACCGGGTAGAAAAACCCAATCGCATAAATTCCGAGTTCCAGCAACCTCTGCGACATCTTTTGCGCCAGCACTGCATCCCCCAGCATCACCGGCACAATGGGGTGATCACCAGCGGGTATGTCAAAGCCAGCGGCCCTCATGCCATCCCGGAAGATACGGGTGTTCTCAGCCAGCCGGTCGCGCAGCGCGGTCGATGCTGAAAGCATCTCCAAAACCTTGATTGAGGCTGCGCAGATCGCAGGTGCCAAGGTGTTGGAGAAGAGATAGGGACGCGAACGCTGACGCAGCATATCCACAATCTCCTTGCGGCCAGAGGTATACCCCCCTGATGCGCCGCCCAGGGCCTTGCCAAAAGTTCCGGTGATGATATCAACGCGATCCATCACACCGCAATATTCATGCGTGCCGCGTCCGCTCTTGCCCATGAACCCCACTGCATGGCAGTCGTCATGATGCACCATGGCATCATACTGATCCGCGAGATCACAGATTTGATCCAGGTGGGCAACGGTTCCATCCATCGAAAAAACGCCGTCAGTTGTAATCAACATCCGCCGCGCGCCAGCGGCCCGCGCCTCTTTCAGTTTGGCCTCCAGATCCCGCATATCATTGTTTTTATAGCGATAGCGGGCAGCTTTGCACAGACGCACACCATCGATGATCGAGGCGTGGTTAAACTCATCGGATAGAACCGCATCTTCGTTCGAAAGAATGGTCTCGTAAAGCCCTGTGTTGGCATCAAAGCAGGCGGCATAGAGAATTGTCTCCTCCATGCCCAGGAACTCACTGACCTTTGCCTCAAGAGCCTTATGAATACTCTGGGTGCCACAGATAAAACGCACAGAGGAGAGGCCAAACCCCCACACATCGTAGCTTGCTTTCGCAGCTGCGATAACCTCCGGGTTGTTCGCAAGTCCGAGGTAGTTGTTGGCACACATATTGATCACCTGGCGGCCATCCGCCAGCGTAATCTCCCGATTTTGATCGGTGGCAATCACCCGCTCGGTTTTCCACAAGCCGCTCGCTCTAATCTCCGCCAGTTCGGCTGCCAAACTCTCTTTCGCACTTTTAAAACTCATTCTTCTCCCTTAGTTGCTTTTCTCTCAAGTCCTGTCGAAAAAACAAGAAGTTCCAATAGCCGTCTTCATCAGCTGTTGAATGAAAATGTTTTCTGCAAGCAAGATGCTTGCACTACTCTATTATCACTTTTACAGTAACATCTCAATAACCCGCTTTGGAGCAGCCTTAAAAAGTTTGCCGCCTCAGGTGTTTGGCGCATTTGCGCCGTACGCTCGCTGGCCAACATACTTCCGATCACTCCCATTGCTCTCATCTCCCATCCACCTCCAGCAAAGCTCTCGACAAAGCTCTCGACAAAGTTAGCGGCAAAGTTAGCGGCAAAGGCATCCTGCCACTACGACCAATCCAATATCACTTTTCCAGACTGTCCGGAGCGCATCACATCAAATCCCTGCTGAAAATCGGTATAATGAAAGCAATGGGTGATAATCTTATGCAATGGAATGCCGCTCTGCACCATCATCATACCCTTATACCAAGTCTCGAAAATCTCCCGTCCGTAAATCCCTTTGATGTTCAGCCCGCCCAGCACCACTTGGTCCCAGTCAATCCCGGTGCCGTTGGGCATAAACGCCAGCATGGCAATGCTGCCGCCGTGGATCATCTTGCTCAGCATCTCCCGGAAGGCATGCGGCGAGCCGGACATCTCCAGCCCGACATCAAACCCCTCATAGATATTCAAGGTACGCATAAACTCGCGCGTAATCGGACCCTGGCCTGCGTTGTGAGTGATGACCTTGGGCACAATTTTTTTAGCCAAATCCAGCCGGTAATCATTCAAGTCAGTGATCACAATGCTGCGGGCGCCGCAGTGCTGAGCCACCATGGCAGCCATAATACCAATCGGTCCGGCACCGGTGATCAAAACATCCTCACCCACCATACTGAATGAAAGAGCTGTGTGCACGGCATTCCCGTAGGGATCGAAGCAGCTCAGCAACTCGGTGGCAATCGGATTGTTTGGCTTGAAGACATTTTTGGCCGGTATACAGAGATACTGCGCAAAGCAGCCGTCGCGGTTGACACCAACCCCGATTGTGTTTGGACACAGGTGACGCCGCCCGGCCAGACAGTTGCGACACCGTTCGCAGACAATGTGCCCCTCGCCTGAAACAACATCCCCGGCCTTGACACTCGTCACATTCGCCCCAACCTGCTCCACCACCCCCGCAAATTCGTGGCCAATGATCATTGGCACCTGAATTGTTTTACGCGACCACTCATCCCAGTTGTAAATGTGAACATCAGTACCGCAAATAGCAGTTTTCTGGATCTTCACTAAAACGTCATTATTGCCTACCACCGGAAAATCTGCATCTTCCAGCCATAAACCCACCTCAGCGCGCTTTTTTATCAGTGCTTTCATATGTTTCCGATTTGATTTGTTGATGCCAAACTAAATAATGTGTAACATACTAGTTTAATGCTGACAAAAAATCAAGGATGAATTCAAGAATCAGCTTGTTAGGCTCTTCTACGAAAGGGAGGCTCATCATAAAAGAGAGATTATTACCCCTGCTGATCGTCGGTACTGCTTATCTACTGCATGCCACTGATCTGGTCTGGTTCGACGGCAGCGTCACCGCCGATGCACCCTCCGGCAAGTTGCTCAGCGACAACGAAGGCTATTGGGGCGAGGTCGTCCTGACCGGAGTCGAGTACTGGTACGAAAGCGACCCGGCCAATCCAGCGGATCGCATCGCCAATCAACCGGAGAGTTTCGGCCGCCGTCTGCTTGACGGCCGCACAGCAGGCGACTGGCATGTGCCGGTCGGCCAGTCTCGCGGCCCGTTGGTGGTCGTCTTTGACTTCAAGCGCCCTTGCACCTTCACTGAGGTCAACACCATCTGCACCCGCACTCCGGATGTCTCTGTCCGAATCGAGGTCGCCGACTCTCCCGCTGGTGAGTGGCGTATGATCAGCGACCGCCCCTCCCAGGACGGCGAAAAACAAACGCTTCGGCGGCTAAAGCTGCCGCCGGACAGCCGGGGGCGATATCTGCGATTGTCCATCAGCTCAACCGGTATTACATACGTGGACGAACTCCTCGTGTGGGGCAGCGGCGAGGTCTCGGATGAATACCCCGAGAACATTGCACCAACTTACCTTACAAACCCACTGAAGCAGGGGATGCTCGTTTCGATACCAGGGGTGACAGCAACCCAATTCCCGGTTGCCAAGCTTATTGCGTGGCGCGCCGCCATCGGCCATCATGCAGAGGAGCCAGCGGTTTGGGCGCAGAGTGTGGAGGCCAGCCCGACGGCACCGGTTCTCCCCCCGGCTGCCGCCATCAATGCGCCTTTGCACATGCTCCTGACCCGCAACGAAAGCGAGAGTGCTTTCGTCACTCTGTCCAACACATCAGCCACGGAGAGCCTCTCGGTCACAATGAACGAGGTCGTCTTACACCATGCCGGGCTCTCCGAGGTGGCACCGAAGCTTAAGGCCAGTTTACTGATCGGCGGGGCGCTGCCCGCAACTCCGCCGAAACAACGTCTGACCGCTGAACAGCGTCTGCGGCTCATGGCAGATGACACCCTGCCGTCAGAGTCCCAATCCGACTCCGCCGTCTGCATCCTGCCTTTTTTCGGCCAAGGCCAGATGCTCGGACGCAGCCTGATGCAGCGCTACCTGAGCAACGGCACTGCCATCCGCGACTTTCCGCATGTGGTTCTGCCCGTAGGTGGTGCCGCGGTGTTCCTGTTGCGCATCACAACCGACCAGGCACTGCCGGGCCGTTACACCGGCGTAATCTCTGCCACTGCCGCTGACGGCAGGCGGATTAGCATGCCGTTAACAGTTGAGGTCATCGACCTTGTTCTTCCAGAGCTGGGTTTATGGGTTCGCAGTTGGGGCAACGGCACCCGTCAGTTCCCGTTTGAAAGCAGAAGCCGGATCAAGAGTGACGCACGCGTCAATCGCGAACTTGGCGTGACAGTATGGGCGGGTCTGCCAATGCCGGGCAGCAAAGCGGCGGCCTTTGGTGCGCACGGACGAACCCACTACCAGGTTACAGGAATCCCCGACGACTTCGTGAACCGCGGCTATTGCAACTTGCTCACTCCAGAGCAACTTAACCCAAAGGATGAGAGCCGAATCGCCAACCATGTGAAGGAACTAGTGCGCCAAGCCCGTGAGCTAAACCTCAGCTACGACGAATGGTGGGTCGAATTGTGGGACGAGCCGCAGGAGACCAACGCGGCTCTCTTCGGTGCTCTCGCCCGCATCATCCGCCGGACAGATCCAAGCGTCCGTATCTACATGAATCCGCTCTTCTGGCGGCCCGGCCACACCCCGCAGGAGGACATTGTCAAGCATCTGGGTGCCTGGTACAATGAGAATATAGACATTTCAGTGCCGATTACCACGTTGGTGGGCGACAATCTCACCACCAGAGAGTTGTGGGGCAAGCCGCGGTTTGTGCGCGCTTTCTTCATCCACCCCGCACGCCGCGGCGGCCGGGCTATGGCTTGGAAGGCATTCGACTTGGGGTTCAACGGCTGGGGCTATTACTGCTACTACGCACCCCGTGGCAATCCTTGGGACATCCGCACTTGAACCCAGCTGGACTACAACTACCAGATGGTATTCCCCGGCCCGAACAGCCCCGTTACCATGCCAATCTACGATGTTATGCGCGACGGCTGGGAAGATTACCGGTTGCTTGCTGCGCTTCGGCAGCGCGGCAAGGCTCAGCTGGCAGATGAACTGCTTGGCGCGTATCGGCAGGCTCAACCCCTGTCGGAGTTGCGCCTAAAGGCACTCAAAGCCATGCAGGGCGAGAGGTAATGCGTGCCTGGATCTGCATGAAATTTCATCTGCAAGGATGCTTGCACTGCTTCAGTATCACTCGATGTTTTGAACCTGCTCGCGGATGGCCTCTAACGTGGCCTTAAACTCAATCACCAGGGTGGAGACAGAGGCATGGCTGGCCTTAGAGCCGACGGTGTTAATCTCACGGAACATCTCCTGACAGATAAAGTCCAGCGTCCTTCCGCACACGCCGCCTTTGTCCAGCGTTGTTTCGCTCTGAGAAAAATGACTTTTCAAACGGGTCAGCTCCTCGCTGATGTCGCAGCGGTCGGCAAAGAGCGCGACCTCACGCGCCAGCGCATCCTGGTCGATCAGGCTCTCAGCTTCAAGCAGTTTCTTCAAGCGCTGCTCCAGGTTTTTCTGGTAAACACCTGGTATCTGGGGGGCTATCACTTCAATTTGAGCATTAATTTCTTGCAGCCTTTTCAACCGCCCACGGATGTCTTGCTCCAGCGCACTCCCTTCCTGGCTGCGCATAGCCAGCAAACCCTCAACTGCCAGCAGCACCGCCCTTTCAACATCAGGCCAAATTTCAGCAGGGTCGGTTATGGTACCCGACGCTTTTGCCAGCCCCGGCCATCCAAGAAACGACGAAAGCGTCAGATCATCCCTCAGTCCCAGGTGCTTTGCAGCACTCCGCAGGGCTTTGAGCTGTTGTTCAACAGCGTCAAGATCGATCCCGAGCTTGTCCTGATCCCCGCACCTTTCAATTGCAACCGCTCCCTTGACATAGCCGCGGGTTATCTGCGAGCTGATTGCCCGCTGCAGTTTGGCCTCGCAACTTGCCAGCTCGCGCGGCATTGAGACACTGCAGTCAAACTGCTTTCTGTTCACAGAGCTCAGCTCAACCGTAATTTCATGCTCCTTACCAGAGAACTCGCCCCGACCAAAGCCGGTCATACTTAATATCGCCATAACAACTCCTTTAAACTTAAAACCAGCCGCAGGCAGCTGCTGTTTGATTAGGAATACAATTCTAAACAACGCTCGTGTAAATCGTCAACCAGCATCGTCAACGCTATCGTAAGCCAAGGGCGCGGCTGACCGGAGTGCGCAACCTGACGGCTCGTGTGCCGCCCGCAGTCGCCCGCATTGCGGACGACTGCCTTGCTTCGCGCCTTGGTTTCCAAACGAACATGTCCGATTGGAAATCGGAGCTGCGTTGCTCCCGCACAAAAGGCTCCATCTCTTTAACTTACGCATTCGCGCACTAACGCACTCGCGCACTTTAACACTCCGCGCCGAGCGCGGCTCGGGCTTCTAAACCCTATCCCCCGCCAATTATTCCATACCTCAACTGCCAGCACAGCAACGTGCCGACCACACTGCCAATGTACGCGGGATAAATAACCCACAGGACCGGAAGGCGCAGGATCGAAACCTTACGGGCAAAAATCAGGTGCGCTGCCAGCAGAGGCGCAACAGCTATCCCTATCACGCCGAGATCAGCAAATGTTTTGGGATACTCGTCCCACAAGTTGGTTAGCATTACCCCGAGCAGCACCAGACTGACGCACAAAAAAAACACTGCCGTGTGAGAGCGCATCCGGTTCTTCAGCGGTGTTCGCAACTGTTGCAGTCCTATACACCAGCTGCCCAGCACAAACCCGCACCAGAAAACCCAGTGACCCAGCTGGTCGTCCATAAACAGAATTGAGCGACGCATATCCGCGCTCATCATACCCTCTGCACGGTAAGCGCTCAACAACCGGTTGGCAGGATCGTGCATGCCCATGCCGCAGGCAATGCAGTAGATTGCCAAGAGGCAGATGAGATCCAAGAACCCCGGAGCCCGGCCCTGTGCCAGAGTGCGGTTGAACAGCCAGAACATAAGGCAGATCAGCGGTGCAAAGAGAAACATTGAAAGCAGCTCACGGACTCTCAAAATATCGAAGCACACAATAAAGTTAAACCCGCTGGTTGCTAATCGGGAAGCTCCGGCTGCAACACAAACTACCGCAAAGAGAAAAAAAAGGCCCCCCAGTTTCCTTAAAACAATTTTATCGTTATCCAAGAATCTCTTTCCTAAATCAAGTTGTTGGGTTTCATAAAAAACAGCGGGTTTTTGAGGCATTAAGGTGTGAAACAACCACCATTGGACTGACTTTACCCGCAAAGCCGAGGTCATTAAACACACGCTCTGCATCCTGCTTTAGCCCCGGTCAACATGAGCTCAAACATATGTGTTTTCACGCCTCAAATGTAGTCTTTTTGCGCCAGACAGTCAAACATAACATTGCAACAGATAATCTTAAATTTTTAAAGTCCAAAAGCAACCTTAAAAGTGCGAGAAAGAGCAACCACCATTTAGTGGAAGAATTTTAGTAGTACAAACTCCCTCATCCCTGGCAATATCAAGCGAGTCGCCTTTGACATCGCGGGTCCACTCCCGACTGAAGCAGCGCCAGCGGGAGTTATCAGCGTCTGCTCATAGAGGATTCGGGGGCGACAATCAGGTGATCAATAAACCGGATGCCCATCTCAAGCAGCACTTCATCCAGACAAAGCAGGACTAAGCACTCACGGCTTATAGCAGGGATACAGGTTCTCACAAGCTGCGCAATATCGCGTGGGGCTGTGATGCGCTTCCTCGCCTTTATTTCACGCTCAAAGTAGCG
>JAQUCE010000044.1 GCA_028686345.1 Kiritimatiellia bacterium | reverse complement strand
CCCGGCCACCGGCCCTCGGCCTTCCGGCCCCCGGCCACCGGCCACCGGCCCCCGGCCCCCGGCCTTCCGGCCCCCGGCCTTCCGGCCCCCGGCCTTCCGGCCCCCGGCCTTCCGGCCCCCGGCCTTCCGGCCCCCGGCCTTCCGGCCCCCGGCCTTCCGGCCCCCGGCCTTCCGGCCTGTTTGGCTTGCGCTTGCGCAGTAATGCTGTATTTACGTACAAATGGCTGATATACTCCCTTCCATGAACTGCTTTTCACCACAAACCCGCGGACGTTTGGCGCCCAGCCCGACCGGGGCGCTGCATCTGGGCAATATCCGCACCTTCATGATCACCTGGCTGCTGGCCCGCACCCAGGGCGGTCGGCTGGTGATGCGCATTGAGGATCTGGATCATCCGAAAAACAAGCCGGGCGCGGTTACGGGGATGATTGATGATCTGCGTTGGCTGGGCTTTGACTGGGATGAGGGGTATGGCTGCGGCCAGGAGCATGATAGCGCGTACCTCCAGAGTCGGCGGGTGGAACACTATGCCAAGGCACTCGCACGGCTGATTGAGCAGAATCTGGTTTATCCCTGCACCTGCTCGCGCCGGGATGTCGAGGCCGGGCTTTCAGCGCCGCACAGCGATGAGGCGCTCTTTTATGAAGGGCACTGCCGCGACCGTTACCTTGACTTCGCAGCCGCGCAGGCAAAGCTGCCGGCAACGCGTGTGCCGGCTTGGCGCTTCAAGGTGCCCGCCAATCTGGCGGTGCGCTTCACAGATGGTTTTTACGGTGAGTACTCGCAGGTTCCCGCCGAGCTCTCCGGTGATTTTGTGCTCGCCCGTCATGCGCTAGGCGCTGGCTACATGCTGGCCGTGGTGGTCGACGATAATGCAATGGGAGTCAATCAGGTGGTGCGCGGCGATGATCTGCTGGCAGCCACACCGCGTCAGATCTTAATCTATCGCGCCCTGGGGTTGCAGCCGCCGGCGTACATCCATCTCCCGCTGATGGTGGGAGCGGACGGGCATCGCCTTGCCAAACGGCACGGCGACACACGGGTGGCGTATTTCCGCGAGACCGGGATCTCTGCCAACCGGATCATCGGCGCTCTGGCCGCCTCCTGCGGCTGGGCCAAGCAGGGCGAGGAGATCTCGCTTGCAGCTCTGCTTCCCCGTTTTGACCTGAGCCTGCTGCCGCGTGAGCCGTTTGTCTGGCGGGACGAGCTTCTGTGATTTATGGCTTGGTCACTGTGATCCGGAGTGAGGGAGCCCCAGCGCCGCTGACCGCGTAGTTGCGCGAAATGCGGTAGCCGGGGATCCACAGCACCTGGTCTTCGCAGCTGATCAACGGCATTGTGTCGCGCTCCTCAAGCGGCACTTTGGCGTCGATTAAAACGTCTTTCACCTTTCTGGAGCCTCTCATGCCGGTCGGGGCAATGCGGTCGCCGTCCCGACGCTGGCGCACCATAATTGTTTTGCCCTCCAGTTTTGTTGCGTCCAGCGAGCATGAGACTGGATAAACGCCGATGCCCTGTGAACTGCGGCCAATGCCCTCCGCAAGTTTGGCCTGGATCGTGAAGCCACCCCAGTGCAAGGTTTCGCCGGCTTTAAGCGCGAGTTCGGGCAGTTTTTCGGGGCTTTTCGGGCTAACGATTGAGAGCAGGCTTTGATCTCGCGCCGCAATTACACTCTCTGCCAGCTGGAACCGCCACTTGGACTCAGGGCTGGCACACTGCGCGAGCAGCGCGCTGATAGAGCGAAAACCGGCGGCGGCAGCGAGATTCTGCGCGAAAAACCACAGGCGCAGCACTCGCCGCTGAATAGCCAGCGGCTCTTTAAGCAGTGCCGGGAGCAGAATGGAGCGGTTGTATTGCAGGGCCCTGAGCCTTTCCGTTGCCAGATCGTTCAGGAACGCCTCATCCTCCCGCAGGGTGGCGGCTGAGCAACAGAGCTGCGCGTCGATCCGGGGGTTGACGTTCTCGCGCAGAAAGGGGAGTACATTGTGGCGCATATTATTGCGCTGGATGGTGGTGTCGAGATTGGAGAGATCGTCGTGCCAGCGCAGCTTGCGAAGGGTGAGCCACTCCCGCAGGGCAACGGCGGCGATGTTCAGCAGGGGGCGGATGAGGGTGATACGGCACCCCCCGCTAACCACTAAGGCGGTCATAGGGCGCATGCCAGCCAAGCCGGCACTGCCGGAGCCGCGTGCGAGCCGCAGCAACAGAGTTTCGCAGAGATCATCGGCATGGTGTCCAGTGGCAATGGCATCCAAATCGCAGCTTGCCATGCAATCGCTGTAGAAGCGCAGACGAGCCTCGCGCGCGGCCATCTCCAGCGAGAGGTTGTTCGGCTCCCGGCTTTGCAGGTTGATCGTTGCGGTGGTCAGCGGCAGCTGGTTTGCCCGCGCAAGGTCAGCGACAAAGATTGCCTCCTCCTCCGACTCCGCCCGCAGCCCGTGGTTCAGGTGCAGCACAAAAGGGGCGACACCCAGCTTGCGGCAGAGCGGCAGCAACAGGTGGAAGAGTGCTACCGAGTCGGCACCGCCTGAGAGAGCCACTCCCAGCCGACGGATGCTGCCGGCCCGCAGATGAATCTCGGCAAAATCTTGCACAAGGTTCTCGATATCAGCTGCGTTGGTGCAGTACAACTCTGTGCTGCGATCATTCATTTTCATGTTTTTTGTGCCCTGGTTGCGGCTATGTGCTAATGTTTCGCTCAAACTAACGGCAGTTCGCCGATCGAGCTGAAAGGCACGCTCGGAATCTCACGCCAGCGGCACTCCTCTTCGGCAGGGCCTGCTTCGTTCACAAACATATGTTTCCAGCGTTGCTGGAAAAGCAGGCCGTTGCGGATCACAACCGCCTGGTTGCGCACTGTCGGTGTTCCCTGGGTGGTGACGCTCTCAAAGTGATACATCTCAACAGCGGGGGTGTAGATCGCAGTGTAGCCAGCGGCGCGCAGGCGGTAGCAGAGATCAAAGTCCTCGAACTGGACTGGATGAAAGGCCTCATCAAAACCGCCGTGCTGCCGGATCAAAGCCGCCGGAATGATCAGGCAGGCGCTGATCAGGCACTGCACCTCGCGTTGCTGGTTGAAGGCAGGTGCATCGCGCGGCTCGCCGCGTCCCAGAAAGCAGACATGTCCGCGCGCCGAGATGCCCACGCCGGCGCACTGAATCGGGTGGGGCTGCCAGGGGTAGATCATCTTGGGGCCAACCATGCCGATCAAGGGGTCAGAGTCCAGCAGCTGGCGCATGGCAGGCAGCCAGTTACGGGTGCGAGGCGTGATATCATTGTCGGCAAAGAGCAGATACTTGCCCTTGGCAACAGCGATGGCCTGGTTGCGGGCCAAAGAGCATCCGATATTCCCCTGGTTGTGTAGAACTGTGACCGGGATGTTGCGGGCAGCTCCGAGCTGCTTGAGCTCTGTGTCACACCAATCCTTGCTCCCATCAGTTGAGCCGTTATCAACCACGATCATCTCCCAGGGGGCATCGCAGAGCGTTTCAGTGATCAGAGCCGTTAAACAGCGGCGGGTGCACTCAAGTTTGTTATGTGAGAGAGTTATGAGCGAGTAGGTCATGTTATAACTTTCCTGTAGTCCGGATTCATGGTTTCTTGTCTCTAACTTGTTCACTTGGTCGTAGTTTTGTGCCTATAGCTCGGGGTCGGTATCGAACGATCTCGACCCTGACTTCCCTCCTCTACTCCGCCAGCGCGAGATCGCGCGCAGCAGCGGTGATGGAATCTAGCGAGGGGATGCACTCTGCTTCAAGGTTTTTGCATGAGGGGATCGGCAGGTTGATGCCTGCCACCCGTTTGACCGGGTGCTCCAGATATTCAAAGGCCCCCTCGGTGATCCGGGCGGCAATCTCTGCGGCAAAACCGCCGGTGATGGGGCCCTCTTCAACAATCATCGCCCGCCCAGTGGCCTTGACTGATTCAATCACTGTGCCCATATCCAGGGGCGCGAGCGTGCGCAGATCAACCACCTCGGCTGCAATATCCTCCTCGGCTAGCGCGGCGGCGGCCTGCAGGGCTAGAACCGACATATAAGACCAGGCGATAATGGTGAGGTCCTCGCCGGCGCGGGTGACTTTAGCGGCGCCGAAAGGCATCGGCCCTGGTAGGCTCTCCTCAACCGCGAAGCGCATGGGGTAGAGCAGTTTATGTTCGAGAAAGAGCACAGGATGGTTGTCGCGGATGGCGCTTTGCAGCAGTGCGGAGGCATCGTGCGCGTTGGAGGGCGCGGCGATTTTAATGCCGGGAATGCCGCAGAAGAGTCGTTCAAGCGACTGCGAGTGCGTGGCGCCATAGCCGCGGCCAGCACCGGGGGGGGTGCGCAGAACCAGCGGACAGTTCTGTCCGTAGATGGCATGCAGCTTGGCCGCCATGTTCACCATTTGGTCAACCGCGAGGGTAATGAAATCCATGAACATGATCTCCATCACCGGGCGCTGCCCGGCAACCGCGGCACCGATGGCGATCCCTGTGATGGCCTGCTCGGAGATCGGGGTGTCGCGCACCTGCTCGCTGCCGAACTCCTCCAGCAGACCGCGGGAGGCGCCGAAAGCGCCGCCGTAAACGCCGATATCCTCGCCCATCAAAAAGACGGTGGGGTCGCGCCGCATCTCGGCGGCCAGCGTTTCACGGAGGATCTGTGTAAAGGTAATGTTTCTCATAACGATCTTCTTCTCAGTAAAGTGCGGTTAGGTACTCTGTTAAGGTTGGCTCAGGGGCACCCTCGCAGGTTAGAATGGCCTGTTCCAGTTCAGCGTTGACCTCACGTTGAATCAACTCAGCCCCATCGGTTGAGAGTATTGAATCTGCGATAAGCCGCTTTTCAAATATTCGGATGGGATCTTTGTCCCAGGCCGCCTGCTCCTCCTCGCGGGTGCGATAGACGCGCGGATCGCCGCGGGAGTGTCCTGAGAGGCGATAGGTGAGGCACTCGATCAGGGCTGGACCAGCACCGGCGCGGGCAGCGGCGGCGTGCTGCGCGACGCACTGCCGCACTGCCTCAAAATCATTGCCGTCAACAGTAATGCCAGGCATATTGTATGCTTGGGCCCGATCAGCGACGCACGGGTTGGCGAGTCCCTGGCTGGTTGCAGTGGACATGGCATAGCCGTTATTTTCAACAATATAGAGCACTGGCAGCTTCCAGAGCGCGGCAATGTTCAGTGATTCGTGAAAGACACCTTGGTTTGAGGCGCCGTCGCCAAACATGCAGGCAGTGACCCGGTCGGATTTACGCAGGGAGGCATCCAGCGCGATGCCGGTGGCAAAGGGGATGCTGGCGCCGGTGATCCCGTTTGATCCGTAAAAGCCGATAGCAGTATCCATCATCATCTGGCTGCCGCCGCGCCCCTGGGAGTAGCCGATGCTTTTACCGAAAAGCTCGGCCATGGCCCGGACAGGATCAGCGCCACGCGCCAGAAAGTGACCGTGGCCGCGATGGGTGGTGGTCATGGCATCCTGCGGTTGCAACGCGGCCGCGACACCCACGCAGAGCACCTCCTGCCCAATGCAGGTGTGAGCCGTGCCCATAACGCGTCCCTCCAGAAACAGCCTCTCAATTTCCTCTTCAAAGTGCCGGATCAGCAACATGCGGCGATAAGCCTCTATCAGTGTCATATAACTCCCCCAAAATTAATATATAGTATAATATCAGATTACAACGAGGTGCGCAAATCATCCTGGCCGCTTATTTTACACGCTTGGCTGCATGCGTTGATATAGGCGGCAACTTACTGCCCGAAAAACAAGTTTGTGCTGATCTTCGCGACTGCGACAATGATATTCTTAAAGATTGTTGGGTTATTTATAACCCGTGAAGTGAACGGTTACACATCAGGTTTCAAGCATATTATAGGGACGAATCAATGAAAAGGCTCATAACAAACATCGCTACCGCTGGCATGGTGCTAGCCAGTGCTTTCGTTGCGCACGCTACTACCTTTTACTGGGATAACAACGGCAGTGATGCCGGGTTTGGCATTGCTAGCGGCATCTGGGGTTCGGAGAATTTTTGGAGTACTGACAGCATCGGGCTGTCAACTCCGCTTGTGAGTGACACCGCCGCGGATGATGATCTTTATTTCGGAACAGATGACACCGGCCTCGCCGCTGGCACGATTACTGTTGGCGGAGCTAGTCAGAGCTTTAAAACGCTCACCTTTGGCGCGGCTTCTGGCGAGATTGCACTTTCTGGCGCTACACTCAATCTGGCATCACCCTCCTCCGCCATCATCGCCCGCAACGTGGCGAACACCAATGTCATCGGCGTGGTGTTGGCCGGTGACAATGCCTTGCAGTTCAGAGGCAAGGAGGAGTTAACCGTAACCTATTCATCGACTTTACCGGCGCATTTAACTCCGGTAACGATCGTGACGAATCGGCAACTGGCCGACTGCATTGCTGCTGGCGGCAGCCTGGGTGGTACGGCTATCGGAGCGGCGAAAGTGGCCACAGCCTGGTTTTTTACAAACAACGGCACGACTGCCAGCTGTCAGCTGCAGATTTTAGATGGCAGCTGGATAAAATGTGTTAAAATTGAGTTAAGGCAGGTGGGAGCTGACATCACCATTCGTACGCTTTATGGTGCACATATCCAAGATTTTAATGGGATTGGTACTGATTTTGATACCTTTGTTTTTGTTCCTCCTAACGATAACAAAGATAGCTACCAAGTATTGGAGACCATCCTGACCTTTAAACCTAACTCAAAACTGACGCTTACGGGTTCTAACAGCTACACGGCTGGAACCATTATTGACAAGGGAACGATTGAGGTGACCGGCAGCGCAGCATCCTTGCCCAAAGCAGGCGGCATTTTTGTTAACTCAGGTGGCGAGCTTGTGCTACGTGTTCCAAGTCTGCGACACTTCAACCACGGGGTTGGTGAAAACAACCCAATTTATGTTAATGGGGGCACTTTGACAGTTGACGCGCTGTTTAACGTCGGTAACACCCGGCCAGTCATCATCGACGGAGGTGTTTTTAACAGCACGAGTGTCGAGAATAACGATAACGGCAACTATTCCGGAAATCTCACACTCAAGAACGGTGCGTTGATCACTGGAAATAAAATCCGTGTCGGCAATACAGCTGCCAACGCTACCATCACAGTCTCGGGCACGAGCGCCAGCTCCATTCCGGCGGGGATCTGCATGGTTCAGAATCCAGAAATGAGCAATATTGCACTGGTTTTCAATATAGACGATGTCACTGGCGACGATACGCCCGACCTGACCATCCCAGGGGAGATTCGGGACTTTGGCCCCTGGAATGCTGGCATGGCAATTGTCAAGAACGGCGCGGGCACACTCAGCCTCTCGGGTGCCAATATCAACTGCATTGCCTGGGTCACGGTTAATGAAGGTACGTTGGTGCTGGACAACAAGAACGCACTGAACAGCCTAAACAACATTGTTCTCAATGGCGGAGCGCTGGAGATGGGCGCGTTCACCAACAATGTCGGTACCCTGACCCTTAGCAGTAACAGCAGCTTTGTTTTGGGATCCGGCATGATTGCCTTTAAAGACAGCAGTGCCGTTGACTGGAGTGGTGCATTGAACCTGATCGGCACACTGGTAAAACAGAGCGTACGCTTCGGTACATCAAATACCGCTCTGACACACTCTCAGGTGACATCCATCACCTGTAATGGAAAAAAGGTGTATTTGGATGGGGATGGCTATCTGCGGAGCTACGCTCCCGGGAGCATCATTCTTGTCAAGTAGCTCCTGATAATCGTTTTTTTGAGGGGTATATAGTCGAAGTCCGCGGCAATCATATAGCGCGGATTTTACAGTGCCCCTCTCGCTGGCTAACGACTGCAAATACTCAACAGCCCGGGGCCCGGCCTGAGCAAGGCTTTTTATTGAGAAATTTATGCTCGACCAGCCGTTGCCCATGCTATAAAAGAGCGATATGTCCATACTGTTCACTTGGTTAGCGAAATAATCCTGAAAAAATTACGCTGTAATTCAGGCTATGGATTGACTTTTGACTTAAATGTTGAGAGAATAGAAGGAAATCAAAAGAAAACCATCTTTAATTTGACACTTGTGAGAGGCATGTATGCATAGTTTATTTAATCATTTAAGTCAGCTTCAGGAATTGGTCCTTATTCGGGATGAACATCGGACAACAGGTGACGGAACTCACATGGAACGATTAAATGATTCGATTGATCAGTTGACCGAGTTGTTACCGCGGGAGGTAAAGGCCCTTTACAGTCGTTTGTATAAAAAGGATCATCTGGTGATGGCACCGATGTACAATGGCTGCTGCGCGATCTGCGGCATGCGACTGCCGGTGAGTATGGTGCAGTCTGTGCGGGTTTTGAAAATTATTCAGAACTGCCCCAGTTGCGCACGGATATTGTTTGAGGAGAGTGATGCCCCGCACTGGGTGGGCGAGAAACCGAGCCGTTCCGCGCCGCGCAAATCGGGAATTTCACGTTTTTCAGCTGAGTCACTGATGCTCCCTGATTTAAAGGCGGACACTGCCGCAGATGCGATCTCCGCCCTGAGCAGGTTGATGGAACAAAAGAATTTCATCTCGAACTCCGATAAGCTGATTGAGTCCGCTCTCGAACGCGAGGCTGTTTTGAGTACGGCCATGGACAATGGTATCGCCTTTCCCCATGTACGGGGTGTTGAAGGTGGCGGCTTGACCATGGCACTGGGCACTTCCCGTCAGGGCTTTGTTTATGATGATGCGGGGACCAAGGTCAATATTGTTATCTTTATAACGATTCCAACGGCGGTCAGTGCTTTCTATCTGCGCTTGATGACCGGCTTGACAGAGTCGCTGGTTAAAGAGCAGAACCGCGAAGCACTGCTGGCAGCGACTACCGCACCGCTGTTGTGGAAAGCCTTGACCAAGGCAACCCGCTATACAGTTAAATAACGGGCGGCCTGAGAGAGAGTGCCTGGGAAAGTCCTCGCGAATCTCTTAATTAGGGTGGACTTTTTCGCTAAAGCTGGTAAAATTTAGTTCCTTTTTTACCAGTGCTCTGGTCAATTATCAAAAATCAGGATTATTAATGAGTATTTCAGTTCCGAAAATCATTCAAGGCGGCATGGGAATCGGTGTCTCCAACTGGCGTCTGGCGCGGGCGGTCTCGAAGCTGGGCGAGCTGGGTGTTGTCTCCGGCACCGCTCTGGATCAGGTTCTGGCGCGACGTTTGCAGGACGGTGATCTCACTGGCGATGTGCGGCGCGCATTGGCCAATTTCCCCTTTCCCCGTATGGCTCAGCGCGTGATTGATACTTTTTTTGTCGAAGGCGGCAAAAAGGCCGGCGCGCCTTACAAGATCTCAGGTCGCATTACGTTAAAGAACAGCAAGTGGTTTGACGAGCTTTGCATTGTTGCTAACTATGTGGAGGTTTTCCTGGCACGCGAGGGTCACGCCAACCCTGTTGGCATCAACTATCTGGAAAAGATTCAGTTGCCCCACTTGCCCTCGCTTTACGGCGCGCTTCTGGGCGGTGTGGCGGTGGTGATTGTGGGTGCAGGTATTCCGCTCGAGTTTTCCAAGGTTCTGGATCGCATGGTCCGGCATGAGCACAGTGAATACACCTTGCATGTGCATGGCGTTCTGCCTGAAACCGAGCATCGTAAGTTCTTCAACCCTGCGGATTTTATAGAAGAGGGAATAACGGTGCCGGAGCTGGAGAAACCGAGTTTTCTGCCCATTATCTCATCTGACTCACTGGCGACCATGCTGCTGCGCAAGTCAGAGGGCACGGTGGATGGTTTTGTGGTTGAGACCAGTATTGCCGGCGGGCACAACGCGCCGCCGCGCGGCAAGATGACGCTGACAGGGAGCGGTGAGCCTATCTATGGTCCGCGGGATATCAGCAACCTGGAGAAAATACGCGCGATGGGACGCCCGTTCTGGCTGGGTGGCGGTTACGGCTCGCCCGAGGGGTTGAAGCGGGCGCTGGAGCAGGGGGCCGCCGGAATTCAGGTGGGTACTGTTTTCGCACTGTGCCGGGAGTCAGGGATTGCCCCTGAGCTGCGCCGCAAGCTGCTGGCTCAGGTGCAGGCCGGTGAGGCGAGAGTATTCACCGATCCCCGCGTTTCGCCAACCGGATTCCCGTTCAAGGTGGCTGAGCTGGAAGGTACAGTCTTTGACAAGGTACTCGATGCCCGGCGCCGGAAAATTTGTGACCTGGGATATCTGCGTGAGGCTTATCAGCGGGATGACGGCGAGATTGGTTTCCGCTGCCCGGCTGAGCCGGACGCCGCGTTTATTGCTAAGGGCGGCAGCCCTGAGAGCATCGCCGGACGCACCTGCGTCTGCAACTCTTTATTTGCCACAATTGGCTTGGGGCAAACCCACGCTGATGGCAGTCAAGCCGTTCCAGTTGTGACGCTCGGCGATGACTTTCCTAAAGTGGAGCGCCTGATCTCTCAGTACGGCTTGGACTACAGCGCAGAGGATGTGGTGCGCTACCTGCGCGGGTAGTCCCCTTGCCGAAGGGCAAGAAAAACATGTTGGTACTTAAAAACATGTTGTCAGGGGCCAATCCTCATCCTCATCCTCATCCCAATCCTAGCCTCTTTCGACCTTCCCTGGTCGTTGCTGCTTGATTAGGATGCGGATGAGGAACCCTAAACTCCTGCAGCTTGAAAGAAAATGTTTTCCGCAAGCAAGATGCTTGCACCACTCCATTATCACTTTTAGGGTCATGTCTCAAACGCCCGCTTTGGAGCAGCCTTCCGTCTTCGCGCTTCGCAGCTACGCCGGACACGGAAAGGCTGAGCAACAAACCTTGCTCCGCGCCACAGCGCAAGTTTCGTGAAAACCGCGTACTTTCAACCTTTAAACCAAAGACCCCGCAATCGCCAAATTACCGGCTACCGCAGGACAGCGGCACCCAGATAGAGCAGTGCCGCGCCTAATCCCAGATTGATCATTCCGCCCGCCCGCATCAGGATCGGGCGCTCCTGCATCCATAGAATGCACTGACGCATCTTCCAGGGGTAGAGGATCAGGGTCATGCCTTTGACAATACTAATGTAGGCAACCGCCACAATCAAGATCCGCCAAGGGGAGGGATGCACGCGCGCCGCTTGCAGGAGCGTGTATGGGTAGAGCACCAGGATGCCGCCCAGCGCCCGACAGGGGAGCAGGTTCTCCATGCCGATACAGGTCAGCGGAATGCAGGCGGCAATCAGGAAGGGGATATATTTCTGGTAGGGCAGCAAAAAGTCAATCGGCAGCACCCAAAGGGCATAACCAGCCCAAACCCAGGCAGCTACACACAGCAGGATGCCGAGGATCTGGCTGCGGCAGAATTTTGTCATCAGCGTGCTCATCCTGGTTGGAACCAGGAGGGCTGCCGCGCCTGAGATCAGGAGAAAAAAACCTAGTGTGTAGCACCAGCAATGTAAAGGCATCTGCATGTAAAGGCTCCGCAAGGAATGATAAATTAAGGATTGAGCGGAATTATATCAAATTTTCCGCTCTCCAGGTTAACAGGAATGTAAAAAGAATCCACCTGGTGGTGCTGGGTGAGTTTACGCCACCTCTCCAAGGTTGGTTGATCCGGGGCTGACTCGGGGTTGGCCCGGATAAAATAGAAGCAAAAGTTCATCTCGTTGTTCTGAGCGAAGATCTGCGGGTCTGCCTGTTCATCGGTGTTGGAGGTGATGATAGCGTAACCCTGCTCTGCGAATTGCGCGGTTACAAGCAGGACCGCTTTAGCGTGGTCGCTTCGGGAGGGAGGGTTGTGAAGGTGTGTTGTCATGCGCCTAACTGTTTGGATTGAGTTTTGTTTGAGCCTGTTGGTATTTAGAAATGGCATCGGCAATGCACTCCAGCGCGGCTCTGGATGAGATGGTCGCGGATGTGACAGCATCAAAATCACCACCGTCTTTCCTGACCTTCCAGTTGGATGTGAAGGGTTTGCCAAAGAGCTGGGCAGTGAACTGGGATGATGAGATCTTTGTGCCAAGCCCTGGTGTTTCAGCCGCGGTGATAACCTCGTAGCCAACGACCTTCTGCTCCGCGCTCAGCCCCACCATTAGGACGATATCACCGCCATAGCCGTTTTTTGAGAGCCCTTCAACCGCGACTGCGGCGATTTCTCCGTCCTTGTCACGGGCCACAAAGAAGGCAGTTTGATCAATCAGCTCTTTTTTGATTTCGTATGAGCCGGGTGGCATGACCGCCCCGGCTGCCTCAGATGTTTTAACCTCAAGCGCCTCAAGGATTGGCTTCATGGTCACATTGTAAACCGCTGCCAGCAACGCGGCGCTGGCGGCGCAGATGATGGTAAGAACGGCAACCAGTTTGACTGTTTCTTTCATGATTTTGTTCCGAAAACTTTATTGCGGCAACCGCGGTTGATCAGAGGTGTAATTGCATTCATCAGCAGGATGGCGAAGCTGACCCCCTCTGGGTAGGCACCGCTTTTAACAGTGCGGATCAGCATCGTGATAATTCCGCAGCCAACACCAAAAATCAGCATGCCCTTGCGGGTGACCGGCGAGGTGACCATGTCGGTGGCCATAAAGCAGGCGCCAAGGATCAGGCCGCCTGAGAGAAGGTGGATCTGCGGGGGCACCGATGCCTCGGGCGCGACCAGATGCAAGATGGAGGCGTAAATGAAAACCGTGCCAATATAGGCACCCGGAATATGCCAGGTAATGACCTTGCGCCAGAGCAGGTATGCAGCCCCCAGCAGCAGCGCCAGGGCGGAGGTCTCGCCAATACACCCGTTGATCTTGCCGGTAAAGAGCTGCATGACAGCCGCTCCGGTGAAATTGGGCATGGCTGCGCCAGCTTTCAGCGCCTCTTTAACAACACCCAGCGGCGTGGCGACCGTGGTTGCATCCACTGTGCTGGCACCCACGGATGCAATCCAGCCGGAGTTGCTCCATACGGTCATGGCGCCGGTAAAGGAGATCAGCATAAAGGCCCGCGCCGCCAGCGCCGGGTTGAAAACATTGTAGCCAATTCCGCCGAAAATCTGCTTGCAGATGGTGATTGCAAAGAGCGACCCGGCAGCTGCCATCCAGGTGGGCAGCGAGGGGGGCAGGTTGAAAGCCAGCAGCACACCGGTGACTATTGCGCTGAGATCACTGATCGTGTTGGTGCGTCCCATCGCCTTGCGGCACAGCCACTCAGCCAGCAGGCAGGTGGCAACACAGGTGGCTGTCAGGCGCAGGGCATCGACCCCGAAGAAGTACAGCGAAGCCGCGAATGCCGGTGCCAGCGCAATCAAAACATCCAGCATGATGCGCTCAACCGAACTACCGATATGGGTGTGCGGTGATGAACTTACAAGAAACAGCTCAGTTTGGTTTTCGACTTTCATTAATCTCTCTTTGCTTTGGCAGCCGCGCGCTGCGCCATGATACAGGCTTTGCCGCGGCGCATATGCTGCACGAGCGGACGGTGTGCCGGACAGACAAAGGCGCAGGAGCCGCACTCAATACAGTCCATCAAGGCAATCCCTTCCGCGCCTTCAATATCATCCGCTTCAACAAACTGGCTTAATTCAGAGGGAATCAGGCGCATCGGGCAGGCATCCACACAGCGGCCGCAGGAGATACAGGCCTGGGAGGTGTACTGGCTGACCCGGCCAGGGGAGAGCAGCAGCACTCCGGAGGCGGTTTTGCCTGTCGGGGTTGCCAGTGAGCTGACAGCAAAGCCCATCATGGGGCCGCCTGAGATCACCTTGGCTGGTCGACCGCCTCTGAATCCGCCACAGGCATCGATCAAACTCTGGTAACTGGTGCCAAAGGGTGCCATCAGATTGGCCGGGTTTTGCACTGCGTCGCCTGTGACGGTTATCACGCGCTGGATCAAGGGGATACCTTTGACAACTGCCTCACTGATGGCAAAGGCGGTGCTGACGTTTTCCACCACACAGCCCGTATCCATGGGCAGCCCGCCACGCGGCACCTCACGACCAGTCACAGCGTAAATCTGCTGCTTCTCGGAGCCATGCGGATAGCTGGTGCGCAGAACCGTTAATGCCACATCACCGGCAACTCCCTCAAATGCTTTTTCAACGGCGGCGATGGCATCTGGTTTGTTGTCCTCAATCGCGATCCGCAGCGTCTTGGCACCCAAGATGGAGCGGGCGATCTCAGCTCCGAGGCGTATTTCTCGCGCATGCTCCACCATCATGCGGTGGTCGCTCGTCAGATAGGGTTCGCACTCGGCACCGTTGAGGATCAGGGTGTCGATTGGTTTGTCCATGGGCGGGGAGAGTTTGATTTTGGTGGGGAATCCCGCGCCGCCCATGCCCACAATGCCCGCCTCACTGATGCGGGCCAGCAGCTCATCTTTGCTGCGGCTCTGCCAATTGGTCATGGGCTGCATAAAATCAGTTTCATCACTTTCAACGCGCTCAATCACAACCGCCTGGCAGGGGCGGCCCGATGCTGTTAGAACCTCGGCGATTGCATTCACCTTGCCTGCAACCGGCGCATGGACCGGTGCGGAGATAAAACCAGCCTGTGCCCCGATCAGGGTACCTTTTTTCACCTCGTCGCCGGCTTTAACGCACGGTTTGGCGGGTGCGCCCAGATGTTGCGACATGGGCACACTCAGGGTAGCAGGCAACGGCAGCCCCTGAATCGCAGAGCCGCTGGCAAGCTCTTTGTGGTAGGCTGGATGAATTCCGCCTTTAAAGTTGTATGGAGATTTAATTGTTTGCATAGTTTTACGCTTCAGCGTGCTCTTTGTTCTCTGGCTGTTTATTAAGAAGTTACCTTCGTTTCTCCAAAAGCGCAGCGTTTGTTACTAAAGCAGCGGGCTCTTAACCGTCAACTTATCAATGAATAGCATAGCCTTCGCATATTGAATAGCCTCACCCGGTTGCCTGCCTGTGCGTAGCACGCAGACAGGCGGCGACCAACTGCTTTTAAGTTAGTTCCTCTGAATACACTTCGAGGGGCACTTCTCAATGACCTCTTCTTTGGTCACGGGAATGGAGTAGTCAACTTTAGCAAGAAAGCCATCCATCACAAACGCCCCTTCATCGCCGAACTTCACGCACAGTCGGCATCCAATGCAGCCGGTTGAACAGGCTTGCTTGACCAGCGGGCCTTTATCCGGGGAGCTGCACAGCACATGGATATTTGCTGCAACAGGCACCATTTTGATTATCCTGCGTGGACAGATCGCGACGCACTTGCCGCAGGCAATGCAGAGCTCCTTGTTGACCCGAGCCAGTCCGTTTTCAATTGTGATGGCATCTACCGGGCAGACCCGCGCGCAGCTGCCATAGCCCAGGCAGCCCCAGGTGCAGCTTTTATCCCCGCCGGCGGTGGCATGGGCTGCCGCACAGTCGCTGATGCCGTTGTAGGCAAAGCGTTTTTTGGATTTATCATTATCGCCGCAGCAGAGCACAAGCGCGCTCTTTTTTTTCGCCGCCGTGGCAGCCACCCCCAGATAAGCGGCGATGTTACTCATGCAAGCAAGGCCGCCGGGCGTACAGAGATTGATCTCAGCCTGACCCTCGGCAATGGCTCTGGCGTAGTCCGCACAGCCGGCATAGCCGCACCCGCCGCAGTTGGCACCTGGCAGTAGATCATTGATGGCCGCAATACGGGGATCCTCTTTGACAGCCAAATACTTAGCCGCCACAGCCAGCGCGATGCCGCTGATCAAGCCAATTAGGCCAATCCACAAAAGTGCTTCTAAAATGATATTATCCATAAATTGTTGTGCTACTTGACCAGTCCGTTAAAACCCATAAATGCCAGGCTCAGCAGACCAGCTGTGACCAGGGCAATGGCAACTCCTTTAAAACAGCGGGGCGGGGCGGCACGGTCGATCTTTTCGCGTAAGCCTGTGAAGATAATCAGAGCCAGGGAGAAACCAAGGGCCGCGGCAAAGCCAAACAGGGTTGATTTGAAAAACCCGAACCCCTCTTTCATGTTGATCACCGCGACACCCAGCACCGCGCAGTTGGTGGTGATCAGCGGTAGAAAGATCCCGAGCGCAGCGTGCAGCGGCGGAGCAAAACGCTTCATGACAATATCAATCAACTGCACCAGTGAGGCGATTACCAGAATGAAACTCAGGGTCTGGAGAAATTTGTCCAAGCCAAAAGGCTCCAGCAGGTATTTCTGCAGCCCCCAGGTCACAGCGCTGGCAACTGTCATGACAAAGATAACCGCGCCACACATGCCAGTGGCAGTGGAAATCTTCTTGGAAACACCCAGAACCGGGCAGATTCCCAGGAAGCGACTCAGCACAAAATTGTTCACAAACACGGCGCTGATAACTAAAAGTAAATATTCCATCTCAGAATTATCCCCTACAAATGAAAAACACAGTCGATCATACTAAAAACTGGAGTATCGTTCAAGGGTAGGTGTGTAAAATGTTTTGCAGGCAAGCGGCAATGCCGCTTGCGTCAGATCAGCAGGTCATGCACCTGGATCTTGCGCGAGACGGGGATGACCCACTCTGAGTAAAGCTCGGCAACCTTGCGTTGCAGCTCATCGCTGCCGAGCTGCTCGCGGGTCATCTCCAGTGTGCGGTTGATTACCTCAAGCTCCACGGCTTGATTTGTGATGGCCGCTTCCAGCTGCACAGGGTCACCTTGCTCAATCGCCGTACGCAGCGCTTCAGGGATCTCCTCTTTTTTTAATGTCGCCACATGTACTGAGAGGTTCAAGCGCTGGACAAGCGCGTTCATGCAGCTTGAATCAGTTGCGATGCACTTGCGGCAATCCTCATCCGCACCTGGTTCGCAGAGTATGGGCAGAATGTGATTGATATATACCGGGCGGATGATGTGCGCTCGGCCCGCAATGGTTGATGCCGCTCCAAAGAGGTTGGCAATCTCCGTGATCGAGCCACAGTCGGGCTCAGACTTGTAAAGCCCGCTGTTTAACTTGAATTTGGCACGGTTGCACAATGCGCGGGCCAGTGTTTCGTCCAGGGAGGCGATAATCTTTCGCAATTCACAGAGTTTATTCATAATCCTTTTAACGTGCTCCAAAATACGGTTAAACATAAGGCACACAGCACGAAACACTTATACAAAAATTTCCGAATTTTATCAATGGCTATATTTCTTTTGTTGGAAAAGAACATCGCTCCGGTTGAAGCTGCCGGTCAACTGCGGCTTCGCGTTGTTCCTGCGCTGTTGCACTTCGGAGCATAGGGTTTCGGTTGCATACAGGATGTAATCGATCAGTTCACCTGCGGTCAACTTTCCATCTTCGCGGGCAGTCATCGCCGCTTTGTCGCCCCTCAAGTCGAAGCCGTCCCCCTCCCACGCAAAGGCCTTTGCCACGGCGCGTGTGAATGGGTTAATGATCTCGCCGTCCTTCACGACGGGGGTGGAGATCAAGTGCTCGTTCTGGGATGTCAGCACAATGAAGTTTCGTCCCTCCTCCCTCCTCCGATCCTTCCAAAGTTCCTTGATACCCGGCGAGTTAAGGTGTTCGGCGAGCCCCCCTGAGAAGCACGACATGGTGAGCACCACGACGTTCTTTGCCAATTATCAAAAAGTATGTCTTTGGCGCGGAAGATGCCGCGACTGTTGCCTCTCCAGCCCTGTTTCTATGATTGTGGTACAGCCAATCATGGAACGTGTGGCCGTACCCATGCAGGAGTGCGGTGAATAGTGCACGCAGCAGCACGAATGCGAGAGGCGGTAGAAGCAGGAAGACAATTGTCCGTGATACCCGTTCTATTCGTTTTCTTCTAAGCCTGTATATTGTAAGGCTGAGTGCTGTGATCCACGTTATAACGGCAGCAGAAAATATAGGGGTGAGATAGACACCCAGAAACGGGTTTAATCGCATCATTTTATCGCTAAGCACACTCGCGGGCCCAGGTTCAAGAGAAAAGAAGTAATAGAAGACAATGAGATAGACAGCGCAAATGGAATAAAGGGATACCAGGGAAAGCCTTTCTTGTAACGGCCCTGTAAAGAGCACCACTCTTTTCAATAGTTTCATCACCTTTGTTTTCATTTTCATCACTTGTGCAAGTAATCAGGAGAACCCCGAACCCCGGACCCTAAACCCTAAATTCTTCATCTCCAGCCCCCTACTTCGCCGTATAGATCCCCAGCTGTCTGGCAGATGCGGAGAGCGCGGCGATCAGCTGCCAGGCGGCGCTGTGGGCTGGCTGACTCCAGTTTGTGACTGCTTCAATAAAAAACGCGTACTCCCAGGGCTTGCCAGGCAGGGGGCGGCTCTGAATAAAGGTCAGATCAACACCTGCGGCATCAAAGGGCGACAAAGCATGCAGCAGCGCCCCAGGCCGGTTGTGGAGCACCACATAGACCAGTGAGCGGATGTTGCCGCTCTCCTCAGCCTTTGCCGGCAGGGGCCGCTTTTTAGTTGAGAGGATTAAAAAGCGCGTTGTGTTTTGATTGCTGGTCTGCATATTGCGCTTCAGAATCTTCAACCCATAGCGCTCGGCCGCCGCTGCGCTGGCCAGTGCGGCGCTGGCTGGCTCATGGGCGACTCTCTCCGCAGATGCCGCCGTGCTGGGTTCCGCGATGCGCTCAACCTGCGGCAGCCACTTGTCAATCTTGACCCGGCACTGCCCCAGCGCCTGGGGGTGACTGTAGAGCCGCTCAATATCTTCCAAGCGACGGAGTTTCGGATGCGCCATCAGATGGTGTTTGACCGGCATTGAGATGCTTTCAATAATAAAGAGTTCCGGATGCTCGGCCAGCAGATCCAGAGTCTGGGTGACCGGGCCCTCGCTCGAGTTTTCAACTGGCAGCAGGGCGGTCAGCCCTGCGCGATGCTTTTTGCCGGCCTCCAGCTGCGCAAACAGGTCGTGGTGCGATACACACGGCGTTAGCTCGCTCGAATCGCCAAAGTAGCGCCGCGCCGCATCATGCGAATGGGTGCCTTCCGGTCCCAAGTAAAGAATAGGTGTCATTTTTACTCGCTCGTTGCTAGTTATGATAATTTTTCCTCGCTATGCGCTTTGCCATTTTATTTGTTGCTTTCAGTATGTCCGCCGCTATGCGGTGGAGGCCCATTTTTCACCGCAAAAACAACGTAGCGCGTTCATTCCACTCCGACAAAGTTAACGACAAAGTTTACGCTTGCGCCGGGAGGTCGTTCGGGCGGCGCGGTGGAGGCCGTGCCCTGCCGCGGCGGTCGACGATGCTGTGCGACGATGTTGACCGACCATCCGGATCATGCGGGGCTCGTCAACCAACATCGTCGCCGCTATCGTCAACCGAAGGCGCAGCTGTTTGTTGTTCACGCTTCAGCGTGCTCTTTGTTTTTTGGCCGGTTATTGAGAAGTTATCAATTATCGGACGGAGGCTCTGCGCCAGCTCAATCCACGGCTGGATCTGATCTAGGAAATTCTTAAAGGTGGATGACTCCAACTGTTGGGCAGCATCGCTGAAGGCGTTCACAGGATCAGGATGGGCCTCAATCAGCAGGCCATCCGCGCCAGCCGCAATTGCCGCGCAGGCCAGAGGCAGTACCAGAGAGCGCACCCCTGCCGCATGGCTGGGATCAACCATGACAGGCAGGTGGGTCAGTTGCCTGGCAACCGCCACGGCTCCAATGTCGAGCAGGTTGCGGGTGGTTTGGTCGAATGAGCGCAGCCCCCGCTCACAGAGGATCACATCCGGGCATCCGTTGACAACCAGATATTCGGCGGCGGTCAGCCACTCCTCAATCGTGCTGGCCATACCACGCTTCAGCAGCACCGGTTTACCGGCTTTGGCAATGTGCTCGAGCAGGTCGTAGTTCTGGGCGTTGCGCGCCCCAACCTGGTAGATATCGGTGATGTCATGCAGAATTTCGATCTGAGCCGCCCCGGGGACCTCCGAAACATAGGCCACATTGAACTCCTGTTTAACATCACGCATGATTTTTACCCCGTCGAGCTTCAAACCCTGAAAATCATAGGGGGAGGTTCGTGGTTTGAACGGCATGGCCCGGATGATCTCAACCTTGCAGGCTGCCAGATCAGCAACCGCAGTGCGGAACTGATCGTACGACTCAATCGCGCAGGGGCCGGCAATTACCGGTATGTTGCCGCAACCGATGCGGGTGTTTTTAACGGTTATACAGGAGTCATCAGGGTGATATTCACGCGAAACCAGCTTGAACTTGCGCTGCACAGGAAAGACCGATTCAACTGCCGGAAGAGTTTTGAGCACCTCCAGCGAGCGGTTGCTCAGCTCATCGCCAATACAGGCCAGAACAGTTTGCTTCACGCCGCGAATAATGCGCGGTTGATAGCGCAACGAGCAGACCAGTTCGCTGATGGTCTGGATGTCGGTCTCCGTTGCATGGGCTTTTAATACAATAATCATAACTTACTCTCTTTCGTTTTGTTTGCGCTATTTGTGCAAAAAAAAAGAACCGCACGTCCTGCTGGACACGCGGTTCTAAATAAAGTCTTTCCCGTTTTACTGCATCAGTTAGCGGGTCGACCTGAACCGTGTGTCAGGCAACCTAAAGAAGCTAAAGTAATAAAATGTGCAGTAATTGGTCATGTGGCACCATTTAACACTAAAACGCGCCCGAATGTCAAGCGTAACCGCCAGGTTTTCATCAATTGCACTCTGAACTGCTTGACACTGGGTGATCACAGGCATATAATTTTGATAATCATCAGGAAAGTAATGTCATGCAACACGAATCACCCCAGACTGATCGGCTCGAACCAAGATTGTTGCGCGTCAGTGCTGCGACCCTGAATGCGCTTCGCAACTATATCGACGAACAGCGATCATTGGAGAGCTTCAGCACTGATGCCAGCGTGTGTGAGCCAGCCGCCGAACTGACTGCTTACGTTGCGCGCCGCGGAGCTCCGTTTTCACGGCGGCTGCTGGAGTTCATCCGCAAGAGCGGATATGGAGAGGTTGAAATCTACAAGCGCGCGCATGTTGACCGCAAACTCTTTTCCAAAATCCGCAGTGAACTGGATTATCAACCCAAAAAAACAACTGTGATCGCCTTTGCGCTGGCCCTGCGCCTCTCGCTGGCAGAGACGCGTGAGCTACTCGCTTCAGCCGGGTTTGCGCTCTCAGGCAGCGCCCCCTTTGATTTGATCGTCCGCTACTTCATTGAACGTGGCGAGTATGATCTTTTTCTGATCAATGACGCTTTGTACGCCTTTGACCAGCCGCTGCTCATGATGTGAGCAGGTGAAAATGTCGCCTGCCAGGCGACACCTCTGACTTCAGTGTATGGTATGTTACTCTTGTTTTCACGAATGGGTCGTGAAATCAATGGCAACATCTAGCAAGGAGAATGAGATGAACAACGAAACAAGCAACCAGAGCGAAATGCAAAACAACTCCCATGAGGAGCAAATAACGCGCACCTACCGCCCGCGTCTCTCGTTTTATCATGCCAACAACAAGGGAAGCGGCAGCGCGGCACGTTTCGAGCTTGTGCCAGCTTGCGGCGACCGGGATGGCGTGATCTATCTGACCCTGGCGCAGCAGAAGAGCATCGCTACAGGCTCAGTTGAACAGGGCAACCGCCAATACGCAACGTTTGACTGGCAGAACCGCGTCACAGTAAAGCTCAACTTCATTGACATCTGCCAACTGCTGCAGGTCTTCCGCGGGACGGCCACAACCATTGCGGAGGGCAAAGGTCTCTATCACAGCAGCCATAACACAACCACGATCATTAACCTGACGCGCCAGGCCGATCCATATCCAGGGTTGGCGCTGGAGGTCTCGCGCCGGAGCAAGAGCGAATCCGAAGCGCTCAACCGCGTACGCATCCTGCTTAACAGCGTGGAGGCATTCGGCGTGGGAGCTGTGCTGGAACAGAGTCTGGGGATAATTGCCTTCGGGCTTCCGAAAGAGCCCTACAGCGAATTCACGCAGCCACGGACAGAGGGCTGAGTTAGTTGCACGCAGAGGGCGGTCGCCGTGACCGAGAAGCTAATCATATGGCACAGAGATGTCCATACTCTCTATTGGTTTGCTTTACATCAGCGGTTGATGTTAAAATAACTATCTTATGAATAGCTTATGTATCTACGTGAGTGCGCTTTTGTTTGCGTGCAATATTGTGTGCGCCTCGTCATCCGAGATGTATCAGGTCTCTATTTCAGAGATTTTGGCCTCTAATGACAATGGGATTAAGGATGAGGACGGCGACCGCGAGGATTGGTTTGAGCTGCACAATGCGGGCACCAACACCGTTAATCTGCGCGGATGGTGGGTGACCGACAAGCTGAGCAACCCTCAGAAGTGGACTCTGCCTGAGGTCGAAATTCCCGGCAACGGCTATCTGCTGATCTGGGCCTCAGGCAAAAACCGTGATCATCCATTGCTGCCGCTCCACACGAACTTCAGCCTCTCCAAGAGCGGCGAGTACCTGGGTCTGTATTATCCCGATCCAGTCAGCGGCGCCCCGGTGCTGGTACACGATTATGCGCCGAGTTTCCCGCCTCTGCCCTCGGATGTCTCGTACGGTGTGACCCATGCCGGTGTTGTGACCAATTATGTCAAATCCGGTGAACCCGGACGCTATTGGGTGCCGGATACTGCCGGCGGGGACACCCTTTACAGCGGAACTGATTACGTTGCCGGCCACCTTGGCCATGGACAGAGCGGCGGCTGGAATGTCAGCGCGGCTTTCAACGACTCTGCTTGGCGCGTCGGGGCAACCGGCATCGGCTATGACACTAACCATGGATTTGACCCCTGGATCGGCTCGGATCCGGCGAGCAACTGCGAAAGCGTCATGCGCAACAAGAACACTTCGCTCTGCTTCCGCAGGACATTTATGGTGGAAGATCCGCAAGCGCTGCTCTCCCTGACGCTCAAGATGCGTTATGAAGACGGCTTTGTGGCGTTTATCAACGGCAGCGAGGTCGCACGTGCTAATTTCAGCTCTGTGTTGGCCTATAATTCCAAGAGCGATAAGGTTTTGAATGAGGCGGTGGTTGATTATTGGACAGAGTTTACGGTGCCCCCCTCGCTGCTGCGGGTCGGTGCCAACCTGCTCGCCGTTCAAGGGCTCAACTGTGCGCTGAGCAGCTCAGACTTTCTGCTGCTGCCGGAGGTTCAGGCGCACTTGACTGGCGGCAAAACAACCGGCTATTACAGCGTGCCAACCCCTGGCGCTCCCAACGGCCTGCCAGCCAGCGGCCCGCTGCTCTTTGATCCAATGCCGCATGATCCGGAGATTCCCCGCCCGCTTGGCACAACAGCCAGCCCGCCCCTGGCGCTCTCAGTCAAGGTGATCCAAACCCGCAGTGCGCTCGCCTCCGTCAGATTTTACTCACGTTGTATGTACCTTCCGGAGGGTGCGCCGGTGGAGATGCGCGACGATGGCATTGCCCCGGATCTGGTGGCCAACGACAGCATTTATAGTGCCTTCCTGAATACAGCCGCTGTTGGCAGGGGCGAGATGCTGCGCTGGCGGTTTGAGGCAATTGATGTTGATAATGCAACCACACGGCTGCCTGCATACAATGATCCGCTCGACACCGCGCAGTACTTTGGAACCGTTGCGCTCGATTCATCAGTCGATACCAGCCAGCTGAACACGCTTTACTGGTTTGTGAAGGATGCCCCTGCCAACGGGCCGGGGTGGGGCGTTTTCAGGGGCTCCTGCTACTACCTGACCAACTTCTACGACAATACCGGCCATACGATCCACGGACAGTCAACAAGAGGGTTCCCTAAGAAAAGTTATAACTTTGATTTTACCGATGATGTTCGGTTTCGATGGAAGGTCGGTGAACGCCGCGTCAAAGATATCAACCTGCTCTCCAACTATGCTGATAAAACTAAAACCCGCAACACCATTGCTCACTGGTTTGGTTCACAGCAAGGGGTGGAGACCCCTTCGCACTTCTGCGATCCAGTGCGGGTGCAGCTCAACGCCGCGTTTTACGCTGTGATGGATCTGATGGAGGACAGCGATGACCGCATGCTCGAACGTAACGGCCTGGATCCCGAAGGAGCCCTATATAAAATTTATGACAGTAATCTGACCACCAATGCTGAGAAAAAAACCCGCAAACTGGAGAGCAACCAGGATCTTGTCGATCTCGCGCTCGGGCTCGACACCAGTCGTCCGCTCGCCGACCGGACGACTTACGCCTACGACCACCTGGACCTGGCCGCGCTGGTCAATTATCTGGTGGTGCGGCAGATCAACGCCGACAACGATCACGGCCACAAGAATTTCTTAATGTACCGCGACACCAATGGCACACGTGAATGGCAGCCCATTATTTGGGATGTGGACCTCTCTTTTGGCCATACGTGGACCAGCTCAAAGAATTACTTTGATGACGCTCTCTACTATAAGCCGCCTGTGGTGGTGCTTGAACTTAGAGACAGGTCGCGCGTTTACGGGGCGCTCTATAATGCACCTGAGTTGCGCCAAATGTGGGCCCGCCGCATGCGCACCCTGATGGACACCTGGATGCAGCCGCCCGGCACAATCAATGGAACCTTTGAAACCAAGATGCGCGCGATCGTCGCATTGATCGACCCCGACCCTGTCGAGCCTTCACCCTGGACCGATGGCGATCTGGACACAGCCAAATGGGGGATCGACAGCCGCTGGGATGTAAAAAATCCGCCGCGGGCAGAGGTTGAGCGGCTGGTAGCAGAGTTTTTCCCTCAGCGCCGCGACTATCTTTTTAACACCGGCGCCGGCCGGCCCAGCATCTATGGCACCCTTATTCCGGATGCACCGCAGATCAATGCCGTTGGTATGGTCTCAATCTCGGAGATCGACCATACACCGGCCAGCGGAGTGTTCTGTGACGAGTACCTGATCCTGAAAAACAGCACCTCTGAAGCGGTGGATATCTCAGGCTGGAGCATTGACGGCTCTATCTCCCACACCTTCAAGTGCGGCACTGTCATCCCAACCGGCAACGGAACCGCTGCCGAGAGCTACCGCGGGTTGCTGCATCTGGCTAAAGACGCGCTCGCCTTCCGCTCCCGTGCCATTGCCCCGACCGGCGGCCAGAAGCGCTTTGTGCAGGGTAACTATCAGGGAGTACTGCCCTCTGAAGCTGGAACTCTCACGCTGCGCGACAGCACAGGCATGCTGATCTTTACCACCAACTATGTGGGCTCCCTCTCCCTTGCGCAGCAGAGTCTGCGTGTCACTGAGCTAAGCTATCATCCCGCGCCGCCGACAGCTGAGGAGCTGGCGCAATACCGCCCGGCGCTGGCTGAGGATTTCGAGTACATTGAGCTGAAAAACATCGGCTCTGTTCGAATCAACCTTACTGGCGCGCGTTTTATCTCAGGCATCAGCTACACCTTCCCGACAAGCTCAATCAACCCGGGGGCGCGTCTGGTGCTGGCCAAAAATCTGACCGCCTTTCGTCTGCGCTACCCCGCATGCACTGCGCCTGTTTTCGGGCCATACCAGGGCGCGCTCAAAAACTCCTCGGATCGGCTCGTGCTGATCGATGCGGGCGGCGATCAAGTCCTGGACTTCGAGTATCATGATCACTGGTATCCTTTGACCGATGGTTTTGGCCGCTCGTTGGTGCTGCGCAATGAGAATATCGCCACCAATAAGTACAGCGACCTCCACAGCTGGAATGTGAGCTGGAACGCACTGGGCAGCCCGGGCGCGGGCGAGACGCAGCAGGCGAACTCCTATCATGGTTGGAGTTATCAGAACTTCACTGCGCCGGAGCTGCAAAATGCGCTGGCCTCCGGCCCCTATGCCGACCCTGATGGCGATGGTGTGCCGAACTGGATTGAGTACGCGCTGGGCAGTAATCCTAAAAGAAAGGATCGTTACGCTCCACTGCGCTTTTCATGGTACACGACTGGCAGCCAAAGATACGTTGAACTGGCCTACAGCCGACGGAAAAATGTGGTGGATGTTGACTATGATCTGGTTCGCAGCGAGGATTTGCTTGACGATCTCTGGGAGCTCACTCCGCTTACGCTCCGTTTCCAGATGGCTTTTGGTACCATTGAGTCGTTGCGCTATCGCGAGAAAGCCGCTGCCACAGCCCCGCGCTGCTTCTACACACTGCGTCTCACCTACCGTGGCGCTGAGTAGAGTGCTGCTTCGCAGGTCGCGGCTGCCGGGCACCGGCAATAAACGCGCCACCCCGGCTGTCACGGCCCGCGGCTACAGTGCTTCGCGAGTGCAAGAGATGCGCAGCCGAGTGATTTGCGAGCCGCAAGCTGCCAGGGGCGCGCCAGCCGGATGATTGTCAGGTCGAAGTTGTAGGGCGGCTGGCCGTGACCGCGCCGCCGAACGAAAGTGTGGTGCTTCGCGAGCCGAAGCTGTAGGGCGCTGGCCGTGACCGCGCCTGTCCGCGGGCACTACAGTGCTGCGCAAATCTTAATGCACATGCCAATTGAATGCAGCACACGCCTATTAGTCGCTTAGGCGACTGGAAAAAACAACTAATTGTTCTTTCCAAAAGTTGCCTATCGGGCCTTATTGCGGCTTGTTTCGCAATCATCCACCGCATAGCGGCGGATATACTTTGCAATCATCCACCGCATAGCGGCGGATATACTTCGCAATCATCCACCGCATAGCGGCGGATATACTTTGCAATCATCCACCGCATAGCGGCGGATATACTTTGCAATCATCCACCGCATAGCGGCGGATATACTTTGCAATCATCCACCGCATAGCGGCGGATATACTTCGCAATCATCCACCGCATAGCGGCGGATATACTTCGCAATCATCCACCGCATAGCGGCGGATATACTGTGTTGTTTTCAGTATGTCCGCCGCTATGCGGTGGACGAAAGTTTTTCACCTCAAAGATCTTTCACCTCAAAAACAACGTAGCGCGTTCATTCCACTCCGACAAAGGTTGCGACAAAGTTTGCGCTTGCGCTGCAAGGTCGTTCGCGGAGCGCGGTGGAGTCCGTGCCCTGCCGCTGCGGCCGATGATACTGTGCGACGATGCTGGTTGACGATTTCACGCATGATCCCAATCGTCCGCCAACATCGGCGCACAACATCGTCACCCAGTATCGTTGGTAGAGCGACTACTACACCTGCGCTGCACGGCGGAGTGCCAGAGTTGTCGTTAGTTGCTATTCTCTCAACTCGTGCCGCAAAAAACCGGAAATTCAGATAACCATCTTCATAAGTTGTTGAATGAAAATTTTTGCTGCCAGCAGGATGCTTGCACGACTCCATTATCACTTTTACGGTAACGTCACAATAATCCGCCCTGGAGCAGCCTGAGGCAAATCCGAGCAGACATCTCGGCGGCTTGGGCCAAAAAGACCTTGAAGTCCACTTTGTTGTCGCCGCGGTCAGGGGTGTCGCTCAGCGCCCGTAAGATCAGCAGGGGCACCCCGAAGCGTGAGCAGACGTGCGCAATGGCACCGCCCTCCATCTCCACGCACTGCACTTGATGGGCAAAGTTTGCCTGAATGCTCTCAATCTGGCTGCGCGTGTGGATAAAAGAGTCGGCCGAGCCCAGCAGACCGCGGTGGCAGACCGGTGGATCTTTCATCCCCGCCAGTACGGCATCGAGTTGCGCACGCAGCTCAGGCGAGGTGGTGAAGCGCGGTGGACTGCCCAGTATCTGGCCGTAGGCAAAACCGAGGGGGGTCACATCCACGTCGGTGTAGACCACCTCCTCGGGCACCACAATGTCCAGAATCTCCTGACCTGGTTGCAGCCCGCCGGCAGAGCCGGTGTTGATCACGCAACGAGGTTCAAAATCGGAGAGCAGCAGAGCCAGCGTGCAGGCAGCGTTGACTTTGCCTACACCTGATTCCGCGATAATGATCCGTTGCGCACCGAGCGCGGTTTCGAACATGCGGGTGTTATAGTGAACATACTCTTTGTGTCCGGAAAAAACATCCAGCAGTGCCCTGCGCTCCTCTGGCATGGCGGTAACGATTGCAATTGGTTTCATTTTCGATAGTATGCGAACAGCTGCCTTATTTGTATAGCGCTCCATAGGCGGAGCAGGCGCGATAATCCGCACTCTCAGCGCAGCTGGTGCCAAACAGCCCCCAAGCGTGCGGGCGATAGAGGTCACTCTCATCCACATTGCTCATTGCAATCGGAATGCGCAGCATGCTGGCCAGGGTCGTTATATCAGCGCCGATGTGCCCGTAGCTGATGGCACCGTGGTTGGCGCTCCAGTTGTTCATCACGCTGTACACGTCGGTGAAGGCTCCCTTGCCGGTTAGGCGCGGAACAAACCAGGTACAGGGCCAGGTCGCGTCAGTGCGCGCCATCAAGGTTTTATGCACATCTTCGGGCAGTTCAGTTGACCAGCCCTCAGCGATCTGCAATACCGGGCCGAGGCCCTTGACCATACTGATACGGGTCATGGTCAGCGGCATTCCGCCCTCTGATAGCAGACTTGATGAAAACCCGCCGCCACGGAAGTAGCCCAGGTTGGCAGGACACCAGAGCGTGGCTGCCAGGCAATTATCAGCCTCTTGGCTGGAGATCTCCCACCACGGTTTCATCGCCGGTTTGCCCGCTTCACGCTGTTTGCCGCAGGCATCGAGTGTTGCCGCGCCGGAGTTTATCAGGTGGATGAAGCCGTTGGCATTGAGGCCTGTCATCTTGGTGCCGGTGACGCGTTCCACTGCTTCGGGGCTCCAGAAGGTGCGCACATCCGCGAAAATTTGGGCGCGGTTGGTCAGCAGATACATCAGCAACATGCAGACGCCGTTGAGCGAGTCGTTCTCTGTGGCGACAATATAGGGTGCGCGTATGCCATTCCAGTCAAAGGAGCTGTTCAGGATCGCCTCGGCAAAGTCGCCGTTCGGTTTATAGTCAGTCCATTGGCGCTGACCTTGGAAACCGGCGGCCAGCGCGCCGCGTCCCAGTGCCTCTTCAGGGTAGCCCATTTCAGCTAATTTGGGGTTACCGACCATCAGATCACGTATAATGATGGCCATTTTAACGACAAACTCCCAGTCAGAGTCCTTCTCGGCGCGGTTTTTACAGTTGGAGGGGTCATTGGTGTCAGGCGCCTCTTTGCAATGCTTTTTAGTCCAGCTGAGAGCCTTTTCAAACTCCTGTTGATCAAAGATGTTGAGATCAATGCGCCGGTCAACTTCGCACATATCCACGTTTTCATTGCGCATTCCAAGGTAGCTCTGGAAAAAGTCACAATCCACAAACGAGCCGGCAATGCCCATGCATGAGGTGCCGATCGAGAGATAGGATTGGTTGCGCAGCATGGCAACCGCCAGGCCGCCTTTGACAAAGCGCAGGATCTTCTCCTGCACGTCCGCGGGGATGGTCGTATCATCGCGGTCCTGCACCTCGCGCCCGTATATACCGAAAGCCGGCAGCCCTTTCTGGGCATGGCCTGCCAGCACAGCGGCCAGATAAACAGCGCCTGGCCGCTCTGTGCCGTTAAAGCCCCAGACTGCCTTGGGAATCAGCGGGTTGAGATCCATTGTCTCCGAGCCGTAACACCAGCAGGGTGTGACGGTCAGCGAGAGGCCGACATTCTCACGGGCGAATTTATCAGCACAAGCCTGCGCCTCAACGCAGCCGCCGATGTTGGTGTCGGCAATCACGCACTCCACCGCGCTCCCATCCGGGTATTTTAAGCTTTTGCTGATCATGGCCGCCGCCCGCTCTGCCATGCCCATGACCTGGTCTTCTAAGGATTCACGCACTCCGTTGCAACGCCCGTCGATAACAGGTCTGATGCCAACGCGAGGAAATGGTCTGTTGTTCCATACATTTGTACTCATTATACTCTCCAATTAATGTTAATAAGGAGATTATAATACATCTTAGAGAGCCAAATGTGAAGGTAAATGTTAGCTGAATGTATACGGCGTTTAAGGTTACAATCCAGCGTTGGCATTGATAGTGTGATATGCTATTATTTTACTTTTGAAATTTTAAGGGGCTGCCTGGAGTGTTGCACTCCGTGAAGTTCAACCAAGGAGCACTATAATGACAAATGAAGCTCTGCTCAAACGCGCTCGTGAGGTGATGGAGATCGAGATTGAGGGCACACAGATTGCGTGCGCGTCACTGGGCGATGATTTTTTAAAATCTGTTCATATGCTTGTGCAGGCGTTGAACGCCGGCGGCAAGATTGTGGTCAGCGGCGTTGGTAAGAACCTGCACATTGCCGAGAAGATTTCAGCCACGCTGGCCAGCACGGGTTCCACCAGTGTGATCATGAATCCGATTCAGGCCATGCATGGCGATCTGGGTATTCTGGCTGGCAACGACATCCTGCTGGCACTTAGTTTTTCCGGCGAGTCAGAGGAGCTGATCAAGCTGATCCCGGCAGTCAAACGGCTGGGGGTATCGGTAGTCAGCATGGTCGGCAGCACGGAGAACACCTTGGCTGGTATGAGCGATGCCCTGATCCCGGTGATTATTCACAGGGAAGCCTGTCCCTTTGGCATGGCACCCACCACCAGCACCACGGCCACCCTGGCGGTGGGCGATGCCTTGGCCATGGTGCTGATTGACGCACGTAACTTTGTTAAAGAGAAATATGCCCGACTGCACCCTGCGGGTGCTATTGGCCGGGCGCTGGTGCTGCGGGTCAGAGATATTATGCGTACCGGCACGCGAGCCGCGGTGCTGCCAGGCAGCGCGACCGTGCGTGATGCCATCATGGCCATGACCTCGGCCAAGAGCGGCGCGGCGCTGATCAGCGATGCGCAGGGTTCTCTCTGCGGTATTTTCACTGACGGCGATTTACGGCGGCTGCTCTCCGAGAGCGCGGAAATCCTGACCACAGCCCTGAGTTCAGTGATGACCGCAGAGCCGAAATCGGTGCGACAGGACGCGTTTGCCATTGATGTGCTGCGTATCTTCGAGCAATACCAGATTGATGACTTACCAGTTGTGGATGACAGCCATCAGATCGTCGGGTATGTGGATATCCAGGATCTGCCAAAGATGAAGGTTATATGATTTTAGCGCAAGCCATTGTGGGCGAAACAGCTGGTCTGTTTCAAAAAGCCTTTGAGTTGCTGGAACGGGGCGGGCCTGTGATGTGGCCGATTTTGATCTGCTCGCTGATGGGAATAACGGTCGCTTTTGAGCGGGGCGTTGCTTTCTGGAAATACAACACTGCCAACCTGTTCTTCAGGAAAAAGACCCTTGCTCTGGTTGAAAACATCAAAAACGGGCGGTTTGAAGAGGCACTGGCAGAGTCGCGCAAATTGGATTGCCCAGCCGCCCGTATCATACGTGAGGCGTTGCAGAACATCGACACCGGCTTTTGTGAAACCCTCCGGGCTGCCTCGCAGCGAGAGCTCAACAAGCTTAAACGCGGCTTCTCCGTGCTTGATACCGTGATAACCGTGGCACCCATGCTGGGAATTTTGGGCACTGTGACCGGTATCATTGCAACCTTCAATGCTCTCAATCCGGCCAGCATGGGCAACCCAACAGCTGCCACAGCCGGTATTGGCGAGGCACTGATCACGACAGCCACTGGATTGATTGTGGCGATTATCTGTATCTTTCCCTTTAACTATCTGACATCACAGCTCAACCTCTGCGCCACCGATCTGGAGCAGGTAATGCATAAATTTGAGGTGGCCTTTAACTCTGGTCGGATGAATGTTCAAAAATCCGAAACCAATACTAATCTATGAAACTGATCACAGGCTATGAAAACCGTAAAGCGCGCTTTGAAATGCTCCCGCTCCTGGATATCATGTTCCTGATTCTGGTTTTTTTTATCTATTCGATCTTCTCAATGTCGGTTCATAAGGGTTTAAAGGTGGATCTTCCAGCCGCCGAAGGCGCCTTGGCAATCGGTGAAATGAATACAGTCACGATTACCGCTGAGAACCTGCTCTTTCTCAACAAAGAGCAGATGACCATGGAGCAGGTAGCCACCGCGTCAATTGCCAACTGGAAGCTGAGCAAGGTGCCGGTTCTCATAAAGGCCGATAAAGCCGCCTCCCTGGGCACCGGCATTGAGCTGCTGAGTAAACTCAAGGTCGGGGGCGTGGAACGGGTTGCCTTTCAAGTTGAGAGTATGTGACCCTGCCCGGAACTTACAGATTGCTTCATAGAAGCAACCCTACAACCCAGGGCGCGCTTTTCACATGCCTGTTGCAAAATGCGAAGCCGAACATCTGTAGCTCCGGTTTCCAACCGGACCTCTCCGATTGGAAATCAAAGCTACAATGAACTACCTCAAGCTTCAGCGTTTATCCGGTTTAAACTCACGGCGTGCTTTGGCGGCTTGGTAGACTTCGTCATAGAGGTGGATCAATTGGTCGCAGACGCGTTCGAGTGAGTAGTTGTGCCGGACATGCAACAGGGCATTGGCTGTGAGAGCAGCACACGTCTGAGGGTTGGTCAGCAGCTCGACCGCGATCGCCGCGAATTGCTCCGCGCTGCCGCCAGCCGCCAGCCGCCCGCTTTGATAGTCGATGATAATGGTTGAGGGGCCGCCAGTGTCAGCCGCCACCACCGGGACTTTAGCAGCCATAGCCTCGCAGATGATACGTCCAAAGGGCTCGCGACGGGCAGGGTGGATCAACAGGTCAAGGGCGGGAATAATGCGCTCGGGCTGATGGATGTCGCTGATCCAGGCGAAGCTCTCTTCCAAGTTTTTTGCTGCAATCAGATCCTGGAGCTGTTTGATATAGCGTTTGCTTTCGCCAAAGAGATCTTTGCCGATGATCGCAAAATACGCCTCAGGGATCCGGGCTTTGATCAGCGCGGCGGCCTCAATAAAGACATCGTGGTTTTTCCAGGGGATCAGGTGGGCGACCATGCCGATCACCGGTCGCTCTGTTGGCAGGTTGCAGTCGAGGCGCAAGGCGGCTTTATCGGCGCCCTCAAACACGGAGGAATCAATGCCATTGCGTATCAGAAGCAACTTGTCACGATGGCGCGGGGAGAGCATGTCGGCGAAATGCTCATCAATCGCTTCGGAGGCAGTCACGATACGGGTTGCGCGTCGCGCGGCGGGGCGAACCAGCGCTGAGGGCGGTTGAAGGTCACGCACATGCCAAATGAGCGGCGTGGTCGCGGGCACATGGGTGGTAGTCAAAAACGCGGCCAGCGAGTTGGCGTGCACGATATCGGGTTTGCTGACGCGGATGATCTGGCTGATCGTATGCGGCGCTTTCAGTAACTTAGCCGCGGTTTTAAAGAGAGCCAACCCTTTCTTTGAGGCGCGGATCGGGGATATGGGATAGACCGTGAACCCAGCCTCATGAAATCGGTCGTAGAGCGCTCCGTAGGGAATCGCGACCTCAATGGTGATTCCTGCCTTGGATAGCTTTTGGCATACCTCAAACATGCTGTGCTGCGCGCCTCCGGGTTGCGCAACCACATCTATCCCCAATATTTTATAATTACGTTTCTCAGTCATGGTACCTCTAGCTCCTTGAGCAGCCCCTTAGGCTAAGCATCAATGCTCAAGCGTGCATGTTTTACTTGATAAAGGGTGATACTATCAAAAAACTTACACCTTGACAACTAGTTTTCACCATAACGCCACGCAGCTTTTTCAGTGCCTTGTGGTTAAAAATCAGCGAAGTTCATCTCTTTCAACTGCCAGCCCCAGCTCTTTAAGTTTAGGGGCAATGGCCTTGGCCCAGCGCTCATATCCCTCTGTATTCGGGTGAAGGGCATCAGGCATCACCTCTTTGGGCAGCACTCCAGCCTGGTCCAGAAACACCTTGCCGATGTCCATGTGATGCACAGTAACACCATCGGCGTAACCGCTGATGGTTGCGTTGATCTTATCGTTGATCAAGCGTAGCGGATCGCTTGCATCCTTGCCGCGCGGAAAGATGGAGAGCAGCAGCACCTTGGTGCCCGGCAATTTGGCGCGCAGTTCGTCGAGACAGGCCTTGACACCCGCGGCACTCTCCGCGGCCGGGCACTGCAAGTGGCCGGTATTGTTGGTGCCGATCATCATCACAGCCACCTTTGGCTTCAGGTTTTCAAACGCGCCATATTTGATGCGCCACAGCAGATGCTCGGTGCGGTCGCCGCTAAAACCAAGGTTAATCGCGTTGAACGGCGCGTAGTTTGTATCCCAGACGCTTTTGCCGCTGCCATCAAAGCCGTGGATAATCGAATCGCCCAGAAAGAGCAGCTGGCAGGCCGGTGTTTTGCGGCACTCCCGGGTCTTCTCATTGAAGCGCTTCATCCACCAGTCCTCCGCGTTGCGCGAGCAGGGGATGGTGGAGCTGTTAACAAGATACCTCTTCCGCAAGCGATAATACTCGGCCTTCATCTCAATGAAAACCCGGTGGTAAGCGGGATCTGCGTGCAGGCTCCGCATCTCCTGCGGATCTTCGACCAGATCAAAGAGCTGCCAGCGGGCATCGCCGCGCATATCCGGTAGGAAGAACAGTTTGTAGCGCTCGGTGGTTACGCCATCATGGCGCGCAACATGGTGCGTTCTTTCGCCATAATAGGCATAGTAGAGCGATTTGCGCCAGTTGACCGGCGCGATCCCGCTCTTTTTAAAGAGCGGTACCAAGCTCACACCCTGCATATCGGCCGGCACTTTGAGCCCGGCCAGCTCCATAAACGTCGGCGCGTAGTCGATGTTTTGAATCAGCGCCTGCGAGCGCGAACCGGGTTTGATCTGCCCTTTCCAGCGGATCAGGAACGGCATTGCAAAGGACTCCTCAAACATCCAGCGTTTATCGTACCAGCCATGTTCACCCAGATAAAATCCCTGGTCAGAGGCATAGATCACAATCGTATCATCCGCCAGGCCACTGTCATCCAGATAATCCAGCAGCCGTCCTACGCCGTCGTCCACCGCGCGGATACAGCGCAGATAGTTCTTGATGTAGCGCTGGTACTTCCATTTCGTGAGCTGCGTGTCGCTCATCTTGCCCTCTGCCAGCGCCTTTTTAAGCGCCTCGCTCTCCGGACCATAAGCAGCGTCAAAGCGTTTTTTCTCGGCCTCGGTCATGCGGTTATACTCGTCATTGCCAAAGGAGCTCTCGAACCGCGGGTCAGTGGGTTCGCCGTGCATGAGCATGTCATGGGCCCAGTTGAAATCTTTGGCAATCGACATCTTTTGCTGAGCCAGGGCAGGGCTGCGCTCCTTGTAGTCGTCAAACAGGGTCTCCGGCTCCGGTATCTCCACCTCTTTAAAGAGATCGTAGTAGCGCTCCGGCGGAATCCAGTTACGGTGCGGGGCTTTATGCTGACACATCAGCACAAAGGGGCGCGTTTTATCGCGCTTGGACTGCAACCAGTCCAGCGCTTTGTCGGTGACAATATCGGTGCAATACCCGGAGTAACGCTTTTTACCGCCATCCTGCTGCAGGAAATCGGGGTTGATATAACTGCCCTGCCCGGGTAGAATTTCCCAGTGGTCGAATCCCTGGGGATCGCTCACCAGATGCCACTTGCCGATCAGCGCGGTCTGATATCCAACCTGCTGAATATACTTGGGGAAGGTCGGCTGGTCGCCATCAAAGAGGCAGCGTTCATTGTCAATATAGCCGTTGATATGTGAGTGCTTGCCAGTCAGGATACAGGCGCGGGAGGGGCCGCAGATTGAGTTGGCGCAGTAGGAACGCTCAAAAATCGCCCCGTCAGCGGCAATGCGATCAATGTTAGGTGTGGGCGCGGCATCCTTTAGATGTTTGCGATAGGCGGAAATCGAAGCCTGGGCATGGTCATCAGTGAAAATAAACAGAATGTTGGGTTTTTTTTTATTACTCCAAAGCCCCCCGGTTTGACATCCAGCTAAAAGTGCGCTCGCTGCAAACCCTGAGCCCATAAAGGCCCGTCTGGAAAAACTTCTCATTGCACTCCCCTTTTCTCAATTCATTAAACTCTCTGCAAATTCAAAATCACACTATACAACATGATATACTCTGCAACAATAATAAAGTGCGTTTAGCAGGCTAAAACTCTGTGTTGCTAGACGTTCGCCAGTTCGCGGCGGCGCAGGGCAGCGCAGGCCAGAATCGCCAAGGCTAAAGGCAACACTCCCATGTTCCAGAACACAGAGATCAGAATGTTGCGTTGGGCAATCAACTCGCCGCGCACGACCGACCGCAACGGCTTGGCCTCGGAGATGTGCCGAGTGGTGCTCTGCATGGCACGCAGCACCGCCACCCCCATGCGGTTCTCCCATTTTTTTTCATCCTCTTTGGAGACCAGGGGCAGCACTCCGCCCCCGATCATGATCAGCGCCAGCACCACTGTGGCGGCAAAGGCCGCCACTGGAAAAGAGAAAACCGCGCTCAGCGTGAGGCCAAAGGCGGCCAGCAGCGCCAACACACTCCCCTGCACAAGCGCGCAACGCAGAAGATTACTCTCAAAGGTTTTGCCCGGTATCATTAAAACAACATCCTGCCTGAAACGCAGGAGCAGGGCTGAGGCTTTGTCATCCGCACCTGTGTGTTTCAATATAACCACAAAATCCCGCAGGGAATTGCCTGCCGTTGCGCCTGCCACAAACGGATCGGCCGCGAATTCAAGCCGAATCTCATTCTGCGTGACGCTCTCCAGCTGGTGCTCGGCAAATAGAGTTGGCTGCCCCTGTAGCTCCAGACGGCAAAGCCCTTTGACATGCGCGCGGGTGCTGTACTCTGTATCGAACCTGAAGCGCAGCGTGATGTTCTCGCCTTTGCGGACAGCGCGGGCCAGCTGAAAGTTCAGCACAACCTCATTGCCTGGGTTGATGATGTCGTAGCGCTCTGCAGCCTGCTCTTCCAGGGTGGCTAAGACCTCTGCCTCGCTCAGCCCCTCTGGCAGCTCCCCTTTGCTCTGCATCATGCTGTAGATCTGCCGCGCCTCAGCCTTTGCAGTCGGTAATATGGGAGGGGAGACATGCAGGGCTGATGGCACAATACCGGGCTCCCAACCCTGATTTTGCTCAACCCAGCGGAGCTGAAAATAGACAATCGTGTAAACAAAGAGCAGCAGCACGCCATTCAACAACAGTAGCGCCAGCCAGCGGCCCAACCAGAAAATCGGAAAATGCACTGGCTTGACAACTGCGAGCTGAATGCGGAAACTGCTGATCTCGCTGGCAAAAAGCGAGCAGGAGGACCACAGCGTTGCAAGCGCCTGGATGCCAAAGGAGAGACCGAGCGCATAGGTCAATAAAATCTCAAGTTCACCGGCCGCCGTGCCGTCGCCTTTGATCACGCGCGGCAGAACCAGGGCGCAGAGCACCTGGGCCAGGATTAAAAAAATCACCATCTTGGCTCTGATCGCGGCACGCAGCGACAGCAGCATCACACCCCAAATTTGTCTGAGATAACTCATTTTTAACTAATCCTAATCCTTGCCTTTGTTTCTTTTGCCCATCCCTGATTACCGCTGGTTGACGATAGCGTCGAAGATGTTGGTGGACGACTGGAAACATGCGGGGAGTCGTCAACCAGCATTGTAGCACATCATCGTCAACCGATGCCGCTCATCAGGCGTCGTCCCGCAGGCGGAACTATGCCCGACAAGTAGAGCGGCTACTACACCGAACAACAAGACATACAAGCCAGAGCGTTGGCCCCTGCCTCCTGCCTCCTGACCCCTGACCCCTGCCTCCTGAAACAAATTGCATCTAACGGAGGAACGGTGCCATCTCAAATTTTTGCTCCTCTCCGTCGCGTGCGATGACCTGTAGGAAAAAGGCCTCCAGGCTCATCGCTGGATAATCTTGCTGCACCGGCCGCCCAACCTGACTCTCAATACTCCGGCGCAGGGCCGCACTCTGCTCCTCGCTCAAGCCCGCGACCAGGTAGCGCACCGCCTCCGGCTGTCGCAGCAGCTCCGCGATACGCCCTTCAGCCCGCAGCTCGCCTTGTGCCAGCACAGCGACGCGGTCGCAGATGTCCTCAACATCAGCGAGCAGGTGCGAGGTCATCAGCACACTCACCCCATTGGCTGCCAACATGCGCACCATGTCTTTAACCTCGCGGCAGCCAATTGGATCCAGCCCTGAGGTCGGCTCATCAAGGATCAGCAGCTCAGGCGCATTAATCAACGCCTGCGCCAGGCCCACCCGGCGCGCCATACCCTTGGAAAAACCGCCGACTGGACGGTTGGCGGCCTGAGTCAGGCCAACCATGGTAATCAGCTCACGGCTGCGTTGCGCTGCCTCAGACTTCGGCATCCCGAAGAGCGATGCGTAATACATCAAGGTTTCGCGCGGTGTCAAAAAGCGATGCAGATAAGAGACCTCAGGGAGATAGCCGATCCGCTCTTTCATGGCAGTGGCCGAGGGGGCTGAGCCGAACATCCGTATCTCACCTGAGGTGGGATGCAGCAGTCCCAGCAGCATCTTGATCGTGGTGCTCTTGCCTGAGCCATTGGGCCCTAGCAGACCAAAGACCTCGCCGCGTTTAACAGTGAGATTCAACCCTTTGACCGCCTCCACAGTTGGGCGATGCCAGAAATCCCTGAATGTTTTCCTTAGAGCCTTGGTCTCTATAATTACTTCGGTGTCCATTGTTTTTACCCTCACCCCAGATCCCGGTTTTTAAATGCCATGCAGCCAGCTGTTAAAAAGAGTACGCAGCAGGTTAGGGCATAAAGTCCGGCTTCGAAAAGATAGGCTGTGGCGATTTTGCCGCCGCGTGCCAGCGCGTCGCAGAGCCAGAAGTGCTGAATATCAGGCAACACGCCGGCCAGCACCCCGCGCGGGGAGAAGAGGGCGGCGTTGACTGTCAGCACATCGCCTGCCAGGCCGAAGATCAGCACCAGCGCACAGAGCGCCATGGCTGCTCCGCTCTGCAAACGGGTGGCCAGAGCGGTGGCGAGCGCGACAATGATCGCCAGCACAAAAAGGATCAGGATGGCAGCGGGAATGATCCGCAGATTAAGCTCAGGGCTGTAAATAATGCCGCCTGCCGCGTGATGCGCCGCATCACCGCAGTCGCAGGCAGCTTGGGCGAAAACATAGTAGGGCTGCCCCATCCGGTTATAAAAGCCGGAGGCCAGCACAACCACGACCTGCGAAAGCGCAATCCCGGGGAAAGCGATTGCGCCGAAACCTTTGCGGCGGATGAAGTGCGCCAGCGTGCTGATCAGCAGCGTGAGGAGCAAGGCGCCGGCGGAAAAGATCAGTGTGAAACGGTCGGTCACATAGCCGGCGAAATTGTCGGTGATCACAAAGTGAGCCGAGATCCGCTCAGCGATTAAAATCGCGGCGAGCTGCCCGCACCAGAAGATCAGCACCACCTGAAAAATCCCCAGCGCTTTGGCAACCACAAAGGTTGCGCGGGCAACCGGTTTCCCGACCACTGCGGCAGCTGTACCGGATTCGATCTCGCCTGCCACTGCGCGTCCTGCCGTGCCGGCGGCCAGCACCAAGCCGAAAATCAGCATAGAGGAGAGCCCGCCGTCGCGCGCCAGCCGTCCCTCCTCACTGAAACGGTTAAACTGAAAAAGAGGGATCATCACAGTTGTAACCACCGCGGTCAGCAGCAGCAGAAAGGCGACCGGCTCCTGAATCGCCTCACGCACGGTTGTTCGCGCAATCGCGTGTATCTGTGCTATGGTTCTTAAAATCTCTACTTTGCTAACCTTTAACATAGATCACAGTATATGAAACTCG
>JAQUCE010000149.1 GCA_028686345.1 Kiritimatiellia bacterium | reverse complement strand
TTCTGGTCGGTGGCTAACCTTTGCCAGGCGGGATTGGTTACCCGCTGGATGTCTACTTTCTCTTTCATTGTATTTACGATTTTACAAATCCCCAGAAACTGGGCTTATCCTGTCGCGACATAGAGCGACTACTACACTAGATCTAGACGATTTCACAAATAGACAACTTTTTAGAAAGAACAATTAATTGTTTTTTCTAGTCGCCTAAGCGACTAAAGCAGCGGGAGCTTCCAGCTCCCGAATTCAGCTGGATCGGGAGCAGGATGCCCCTCCCACGTGCCAATCACTCAGTTGCCGTGTCCCTTGCCGCTCGCGCAGCACTGTAGCCGCGGGCCGCGACAGCGGTTAGCGAGTTTAAAGTCCAATCGCCAGGCGCATCGGCTCGCGAAGCACAAGCTTTGTCGCTAGGGTTGCACCACTCTCTCGTCCCGTCGGCGCGTTCACGGCCCGCGCCCTACAGCTTCGGCCCGATAATCGCTCGACTGACGCGCTTCTTTCAGCTTGCGGCTCGCCTTTCACTTCACTTTCACTTCGGCGGCGCGTTCACGGCCCGCGCCCTACAGCTTCGGCCCGATAATCGCCCGGCTGGCGCGTGCCTTGCAGCTTGCGGCTCGCGTTTCACTTCTCTTTCACTTCGGCGGCGCGTTCACGGCCCGCGCCCTACAGCTTCGGCACGATAATCGCTCGACTGACGCGCTTCTTTCGGCTTGCGGCTCGCGTTTCACTTCACTTTCACTTCGACGGCGCGGTCACGGCCCGCGCCCTACAGCTTCGGCCCGATAATCGCTCGACTGACGCGCTTCTTGCAGCTTGCGGCTCGCGTTTCACTTCACTTCTGCTTGCGGAGCACTGTAGCCGCGGGCCTTGAACGCGGGGGTTCGTGGTCAACCGTCTGGCAGCTTGCGGTTCGCATTGCATAAATCGCAAACTTTGTCGATTCTTCTCACCTCTGTACCAATAACTCGCATTGCCCCTAACTCAGGGTCGGGGTCGCGACCGGCATCGGTATCGAAGGGCGTACTAGGCCGCCCCCGATTCCGATGCCGACTCCGATTTAACTGATCTTCGAGTTACCTTCTCGTTTCTTCGCAGTGCGCGCGGCTTGCCTATAACTCAAACTGAACACTGTAAACTGTGAGCTGTAAACTGAACACTGCAACTTTGTCAGAGATTTATCACTCTGCCGCTTGACCGTTTGACCTCAACCCCTTATGCTACTCCTGCAATGAAACCAGAACTCCTATCTCCAGCCGGCTCGTATGACGCGGCACTGGCCGCCTTTCAATACGGCGCCGATGCTATCTATGCCGGGCTGCCAAACTTTTCCGCCCGCGCTGAGGCGCAGAACATCTCAATTGACGAGCTGCGGCTGCTGGCGGCTTACGCCCGAACCTTCTCGCCTGCCAAGAAGATTTACGTCACCCTCAACACCCTGCTGCTGGACCATGAGCTGCCACGCGCCTTTGAGATGCTCGACCAACTGCGCGAACTCCAGCCCGATGGTCTGATTGTGCAGGATATCGGCGTTGCCAGGATGCTGCGGGATTTTTTTCCCGCCCTGCCACTGCACGCCAGCACCCAGTTTGCCGCCCATAACCTTGACGGTGTGCTGGCACTCAAGGATCTCGGATTTAAACGCGTTGTGCTGGCCCGTGAACTCTCACTGGCTGAGGTTACACACATTGTTAAGCACTGTGGTGTTGAGATTGAGCTCTTTGTGCACGGCGCCCTCTGCTACAGCTACAGCGGTCTCTGCCTGTTTTCATCGCAAACCACCGGACGCAGCGGCAACCGCGGGCGCTGCGCCTACTGCTGCCGCCACTCTTACGTCTACGATGATGAACACTCCCACCCCTTCTCTATGCGGGATCTGGCCCTGCTCCCTATCCTGGAGCAGGTGATTGCAACCAAGGCGCATTCGTTCAAGATTGAGGGGCGCATGAAAAACCCGCTCTACGTTGCCTGCGTCACCGATGCCTATCGCCGCAAAATAGATTCAACCCTCTCCCCGGGCGAGGAAAAAACGGCTATCGCGGATATGCAAAGCGTTTTCAGCCGCCCATGGACACAGCTCTACGCTGAAAATACCGCGCAAATGCCTACATCAATTATTGATCCGGCAACCGTTGGCCACCGCGGAGCACAGATCGGACGCGTGATCTCGGTTTTCAAAGCCGAGGACGACCGCCGTTGGCTGCGCTTTAAAACATCGCGCGAGCTGGAGAAACACGACGGCATTCAGATTGATATTGCTGACAGCGAGCGCCCCTTCGGCTTTTCAATCAAAAGCATGCGCCACCGCGGTGAACAACGCGAACAGGTGGTGATCCCGGCCGGCAGCGATGTTGAGGTTGAAATTCTGGATGCCAGCCCGCCGCTGATCAGTAAAAACGCCAAGGTCTATTGCTCCTCCTCACAGGCGGTGCATAAAAAATACCGCGTGGCAACCGTTCGCGCATCAGAGCTTAACTCAGGCACCAAGATCGACATCACAGTCACGCTAGAACCGGATGAGTTGTTCATGTATGCGCATATACCCGGTGAAGATCCGCCGCTGGGCGCAGAGCATTACGAGGCGATCAAGCTGGAACCAGCCAAGAACCCGGAGCGAACCGCCGCCAGCGTGCGCAAGGGCTGCGAGCGGCTGGGCAACACACTCTGGTCGCTCAACGACTTGACCCTCAACGACGCTGATCAGCTCTATCTCCCCCCCGCGATCCTCAACCAGGCCCGCCGGGAGCTGATTGACAAGCTGGAGATGGCCCAGCTAACCCGCCGCAAGGCGCGCGCCGCCGCGTTTGAGCAGAGCCTGATTCCCGAGACTCCTCTATCAGCCTTGGAAACCCCGGAGCCTGAGTTCACCCTTAAAACCAGCATCCACGCCTTGCTACCGGAGCAGGAGTATCTCCAAAAATTCTCACGCATTGTGATTAACATTGGCCACAGTTCAGTGGACAGCGCCATGGCGGCCCTGAAGCAGTGGCAGGGGCTGATCACCGAAAACCAGTCACTCATTCTGGCAACACCACTAATCTCCCGCGGGCGCGAACGCGAGGAGCTTAAGCGCTGCGTTCACCACCTCATCGCGCAAAACTTTCTTCTGTGGGAGAGCGCTGATCTCGCTGGTTATCAGCTCCTGAAGCGACATAAAATCACGCCGCTCTCGGCGGACTGGACGCTCTACTGCATGAACTGCCTGGCAGCCGCGGAACTAAAGCGCCTGGGCTTTGAATCATATGTCATCTCGCCCGAACTGATTGACCTCAATGCGCTAGCACCGCTGTCAGAGGGTGGTTGCCAACGTGAATATCTGATCTTTCAACACACGCCGCTCTATATCTCCGCAACCCCTCCCGCGCTTCGCAACAGCCCTGACATCCGCACCGTCGAGCTGACTGACCGCAATCAACGCAAGCTGACAACCTACCAGCATGGCCAGGAGTGGATCACCACCGCCCGGGAGCCGATTGACCGTGAAGAGAAAATTGCAACGGCTCTGGCTCGCGGGATCACCCGCTTCCGCGTTGACTGGTCCTGGAGTGCCGGATAAGCGGAGAGTCGGCAGCGGATAACTTCAAGTGATATCACTTTTACAATAATGTCTCAATAACCCGCTTTGGAGCAGCCTAAAGGCTGAACAACAAACCTAAAGCAGCGGGCTCTTAACCATAAACTTTTCAGTGATGGCAAAACCTTTAGCACGTCACACAAACTCTTTTGGTTGCGGGGCGACTTGTTCGGGCGTAGCTTTTGCGAAGCCTGAAGACGGATGAGCCAAACAAAGATCATGAAACCTCAAGGCTTGTCTTTGACGAACAAACACCCGGTGTCCGCTAATTGCTTCTGAGAAGCAACCCTACACCCCGGGACGTACTTTTCACATGCCTGTTGCAGTATGCCGCTGGTAGAGCGGCTACTACACCGAACGACAACCCTTGTGCTCCGGGGTGCAGCGCATGTGTAGCAGTCGCTCTATAGCGCACAAAAGGCGCGGCCTTTTTACTCGCGCATTCGCGCATTCGCGCACTTCTTTCTCCACTCCGCGCCCTGCGCGGGCCTAGCTGCTTTAGCTGCGAAGCGGTGCATATTGCCGGATAACCTTCAAAATCATTGTCCACCGCATAGCGGAGGACATACTTATGTTGCAATAAAGTAAATCCGCCGTTATACGGTGGATTATTGCACCGATTCGCAGATGCGCCCCCCTTGAAAAAACCTACAAAACATCCTTGCGTTTTGCGCTAACTCTCATTAGAATATTCACAATATTGATAATGTCATATTAACCTTTTATGGATGTGTAACTATGAAAACAAATCGCGTTGGTGTTCTTTTACTGCTTTCAACACTTGCTGCGTCTCAGACATTAGCAGGTGTATTTGATGATGTTAAGATGTGGTGGCATCTGGACTATGATGCCAACAACGATGGAATCGTACAGGTTGATGAACTGCGCGACCAGACTGACTGGGGCACTACAACAACCAAAGGAAACACGGGCTATCATGCGCTTAACATCGACACACCGGATGCAATCGCCTGGATCAACAACGTCCCCATAACATCCGGGGGTCTCCCATACGGCGGCATGGCTATTGTGATGGCCCCGGTGACCAACACATACTATACATACACAACCAATCAAGTTGGAGTTGTTACAACCAATAGCGTCAAGCAGTGCTGGGCCGAGACAATCAAGGTCAGTAATGCCGCTGTTAAAGGCAGCTGCACCATTCTCTGCCGCTTTCGTTGGGATGGTCCGGCCATGGAAACATGGAATGAACCGGGGTGGATTGTCAATAACGCATTAAATTATGATAAATGGCTGGGCTGGATGTTCGGTGTGCGCAAGAGTGATGACAACTATTTTCTCGGGATGTACATCGGACGGGAGGCGCAGTATTACTGGGATGTGCCTCTGATACGCGGCACCTGGTATGAAGCAGGTGCTATCCTGCGTGACAATGGTGTTAACGACAGCGTCACATTTTATCTCTGGCCTGAGGACTACTGGCCAGATGAAGATTCCAGAACTGAACTATCCGGCCTAACGTGGAAAACATACAACTCGACTAAAGTCACAAATGTACTGACAAGCGCCGACATCCTCATCGGCGCTGAAGAACAGTTCTGGAGTCTGAGCAGCTCACAGAATGCCACCAAGAGTTTCCGAGGCGCTTTGAACTATCTTGCCATATGGGAGCGCGACCTATCACATAACGAGATGCTGGAGGCATTCGGGTATCACTCCCCGCTGCTTACTATTGGAATTAAGAACAATAACAACACAGAGCTCAGAATCGAATCGCAGACCCCTTGGTCTATGACATCGGCGACCCCTGGCACACAATGCCCCGGGCCGTCACAATGCATTATCCGCTGAAAACCATCCGGACAACGTTGACAGAGCTGCAGGCACAGCAGAACTATGTGCTGCATATAGATACAGCCAGTACTGAGAACAGCTTGCCAGCCGCGATCGAACTCATTGTAAACAGCACCACCAATGCAACCATCACTGCAGTGGCGGAGCAGCAGATGTTCTGGGATATACCGGCCAGCCAGCTTGTTGCCGGCACTAACACCTTTACGATCCGATATGCAGGGGGAGAGGCAAACTGGCTGAGCTGGGACTGGTTGGAGATCTGCGGTTCATGGCAGGTTGGCCTGGACAACGGCACCCAATCAGAGTTCACCCGCGAAACAGACTACTCCCCTGACTACTTCCTCTCAGATCCGGTCTGGAAACACTGCCGCAGGGCTGTCACCATTGGAAACAATGTTCAGCTTAACTTCACGCTCTCGCAGGAGGTGCTGGAGCGGTACCTATTCACCTACACCAGCGAGATTATTTTACAGGGCGGCGACAACCCCACACCGCCGCATAAGCTACGGCTTGAAATCAACGGAAACATCATCACCAACAACCTTGAAGTTGCGGACAACACAGTCGTTACCTTCCCTGATGTCAAAGCAAGCCTTGTTGCAGGCAACAACAGCATTGTCTGGCGCAACGTCGACACAGGTGGATGGGCGCAGTTTGATTACCATAAGATGGAGATGGCGCTGCCGCCGGGAGCACCTAAGGGAACACTGATAATTATAAGGTAGTTCAGCTAAGTTTGCTGTCCAGGCTTTAGCCTGCTCCGAAGCGGGTTATTGAGACGTTACCGTAAAAGTGATAATGGAGTAGTTAAGCATCTTGCTTGCAGAAAATATTTTCATTCAAGCTGGAAGCTTGAGGTACTTCATTCAACAACTTATGAAGATAGCTATCTGAATTTCTTGTTTTTGACGACAGGCGTTGAAAGAAAACCCTAAACCAGCGGAACCGGAACCAAACTGAGCCTATGTGATATGCGAAATTATTTCTCTCTCACTGAACAATTGTTTGATATGCCCCGCTGGTTTAGTCAACAACGCTATGCGTTGCATAGAAAAGATGGAAGTTCTTTCTTTTGCGCCTTTTGCGCCTTTTTGTGGCTATTCCTTTTTTCCTTTGCTTCGCTATGTTTAGCCGCAAAAAAACGCAAAAGGCGCAAAATTTTCCCCAACCTTTTTTTAACTACGAAACACACGGAAAACACGAAAGGGGTGCGCTTTGCAGGGGTTTCTCACAGAGGCTCAGAGAACACAGAGCGCAAAGTATGTTACTCTGAAAACTCTGCATGGCACGCCGTAGCCTTGGCGTAGGAGGGTGCCTCTGTGAGAGATAAAAATAGTTTGCGGCTATGCTGCGCTAGGTTCCTTGTGGTTTCAAAATTAAAGTGCAACCATTTTGACCCTCTATGTCCAGTGATCTGGTAATACGAACAATCCTAATCAAACAACGGCAGCCAGTGGTTGGTCGAAATAGATAAGGATTGAGATTAAGACTAAGATCAAGATGGGTCCACCGACAACATGTTTTTAAGGAACAACATGTCTTGCCCTTTGGTAAGGGCCTAAAGCCGCGGGCTTCTAACCACTTATTTCTCAGCAGGGCGAAGACCTCTCGCACATCACACATTCGCTTTTGGTTGCCTGTCTGTGCGTAGCGCGCAGACAGGCGGCGACCAGCCGCTTTAGAATTTCTGCCCTCCACGCTCCGGGGATTGCACTGAAACGCGCAATAAGCTATAATTTCGGCGATGATAAGTAAAAAAGAGTTATGGATTGTCGCTGCCATCAGCGCGGTATTCAGTACTGGCGCAGCGCCTCAAAAGACCATTACCAAAACCTTTAATTTCAAAGTGCCGCAGATTATTGAACAGGCTGATAACACCTGCCGGGTTGCGCAGGAGAATACTATCCCCAACAATATCCCCGGCGAGCCGATTCTCCCGCAGTTCGGCGCCTCTTTTAATCTGCCGGATGGCTATGAAGTCGAAGCTGTAACGTTGCTGCGCGGGAAGACCCAACCCATCGCGCTCACCTCCCAGGTTGAATGGGGACAACCGTTCTTTAAACCAGGCGACCCACCGCTCTTCTGCGCTCCTGACCCGCTGATTTATCTCTCGCACGAACTCTACCCTGCCAACAACGCGCTTCAATGGCGCTGCGACCCGACCGACGGCTCAACGCTCTTCTCGCTCAGCTTCGCCCCGCTTCAATACAACCCGCTTGCAACGAGGTTGCTCTGCAGCGCATCTGTAACAGCGCATATCACATTAACCGAAAAGCCGCGTGCTGCCATTGATCCAATCCAGGGTCTTGACCTCGCGGCCTCATTGCTCAACCCGGAGGAGCGTTGCGACTACCTGATCATCTCGACCTCAAATCTTATTGCGCGAGCCGCGCCGCCCTTTGATTTTAACGCCCTGCTCACCACCCGCGAACAATCCGGTTTTATCACCAAGCTGCTCCCGGTCGAGTGGATCGACGACCACTACCCAGGCGTGGATCAGCCAGCGCGCATCCGCCGCTTTCTACAGGATGCGCATGCAACCTGGGGCCTTCAGTATCTGTTGATCGCCGGCACACATCAAATGATCCCGGCCCGCAAGCTCTATATCTTCGTGCAATCTTTTTTAACCACCTACACTGATGAGATCCCCGCGGATCACATCTACTACGGCTGTCTGGGAGGCAGCTATGACGGCAACAACAATGGACGCTACGGCGAGTATAATGACGGCGATGGCGGCGGTGATGTCGACCTGACAGCCGAGATCCTGGTGGGGCGCTTCCCTGTGGAGAATGAGGTTGAGCTCGCGCACATGGTGCGCAAGACACTGCAACACGAAACAGCGGCCAAAGAGGAACTCTTCCGCAATGGCTTTATCTCAGAGAAAGTCAACTTCGGTACTGTTATCTACGGCGAGCCATACATGGAGGAGATCCGCAATGGCAGCACCACCTTCAACAAAGTCAACCTCGGCTATACCAACTCTCCTTATAAAAATGATTTCATCACCACCAACAACCTGCATGACAGCGACGACTATCTTTTCAGCAAAGCCGACTCGCTGGATTATCTGGCCAACAACCGCTACTCCATTAACCATGTAGGGCATGGAGCGCGCTATCAATGCCTGAAACTCAATGTCTACAACGCGGGCGATTACGCCGCGCTGGCCGCGCTGCAAAACCCGTTCCCCTATTTTATCTACTCCCAGGCCTGCGAGAGCGGCGCCTTCGATACCCCGGATTGTTTCGCGGAGCAGATCGTCACGGTCAGCAATGCCGCCGCCGCGGTTGTCATGAACTCCCGTAACGGCTGGGCCACAGCCAACAGCCTCAGCGGTTACTCACAGTTTTTCCACCGCTATTTCTGGGACGGTGCATTCCGTGGCAGTGCCACCACCTATGGCCAGCTGAATGAATATGCGCGCCGCAAAAACCTGAGCAGCGTTCCCGCGCACACCGGCTCGTTGTGGCGCTGGGTCTACTACGAGCTGAACCTGCTGGGCGACCCTGCCATGCCGGTTTTGCCAGCCCTGCTCAATGTCCCGCCCATCATCAGTCACACCCCCCTGCTCAACACCTTTAACACAGAGTCCAACTACGCTGTGCGCTGCCACCTTAACCCAGTCGGGATCTTTGATCCTGAGAGCGTATTTCTGACCTGGAGCAGCAGCGCACTGGCTGGCGTGGTCCACTCCCAGAGGATGGAGCGCGCTATTGGCAACCTCTATCAGGGCGCACTGCCACCCCAGCCGGTTGACACCCTGCTCCAATACACCATCTCCGCCAATAACCGCGCCGGTTACCAGAGCGCCTCACCTGAAACCGGCAGCCACCCGTTCCATGTTACCGAAGAGCTGAGTTTTAACGTGATTGGCTCGCCTTTTGACATCGGAGTCTGCGAACCAGATTACGGCTCACACTCAAGCGCCTCTGGTCTGGTGATCAAGGCTGCGTGCGCAGATCTCTCCTACGTCAATGAGCGGCTGCGTTATGTCAACCAGGGTTTCGTAGGTACAGGCAGCGTGCCGCCTAGTTCAACGAATCAGACGGTTTCCTTTCAAATTGACATGAACTCCATGCTCATCTGGCGCTGGCAGAAACAGCACCGCGTGCTAGTCAACAGCTCACTGGGAATGCCATCCGAGAGCGTCTACTGGGTTAACTCAGCCGCCACCCTGATTGTCCCGCCGGCAGAGCGCTTTCTTCAGGATGCAGAGAGCAATCAGTGGGCCTTTGCAGGCTGGGAGCTGGACAACGCGCGCTCACCCGCGCTGCCTGCCAAGAGCGTGCTCCAGCACCCTGATCTAAATGTCACGACGCACCATGAACTGACCGCAATCTATATTCCGGCTGACCAGGATTTGGATGGCAATCAGATTGCCGACTGGTGGGAGTTGCAGTACTTCGGCGCAATTGGGCAGGATATCTTCGCTGATCATGACAATGATGGCTATGACCTCTATCAGGAGTTTGCGGATCTCTCTGACCCGCGTGATTCGCAGAGCTTCCCCGCCCCCCCGCGGATTATCCACACCCCCCTGCAAGAGATCCAGAACCGGCCAGGTCCCTTTGAGAGCAGTGCGCTTATTACCGACACGCATAGGGTCACAAATGCCGCGGTTTGCTGGAAGATCCGCAGTGGTGAACTGATGCGCACCCCCCTCAACCTGACATCCAATCATGTTTATTGGGCCCAGATTGC
>JAQUCE010000148.1 GCA_028686345.1 Kiritimatiellia bacterium | reverse complement strand
TGGAGCGTCGTCAGCGGAGGTGTGACCTTCTATGGCGGGCAAAACACCGGGCGCGAGGTTATCATTAAAGGCGGAGCCGCAGAATCGGAGTTCAAATTGGAGGTGCAGGTTGACGGCCTCCCCGACTCCTGCAGGCCATACATTCACGGGCGGGTGTTGACCCCTCGGACGGTGCAAATCCGCGCCTACGTGATCTGCTCCAACGGCGTAGAGGCGGTCAGCACTGCCACCATAAATGGATGGATCGACGAGGCGAATCGTATCTACCGTCAGGTGGCCATGACCTTCACGTTGGTGGAAACCAATTACGTGCCAAGTCTGGATTGGTTCAACATTGCGAATGCCGGCGAGTTTCAACAAATGTGTTCTTACGCGAACAACACGGACGGGCTGGAGCTGTATTGCGTAGGCAGCACCTGGACTGCATTCAGACATGCGTCTTCCCTTCGGCGATTCGCGGCGCGGTATGGCGGTGAGTGCCGACGCATCCCTGCAGACACGCTCGCGCATGAGATCGGTCATGCCTGCGGATTATCGGACATGTATCTGTATGATGCCGGGGACGGCCTCCTCTCCGAAGAAAAAACGTACCCCCTGAACTGGAGCGGCGGTAACGGGACGGGGTACTATTCTCCGACTCTTTCTTATCGAGATCTGACACACCGGATTATCATGCATAATCACGATCAGACGGATATTCCTCTGTACTATCTCAGCGGAATGTGCGCATCCATCCGGGTACAGATCAGCGTGGGACTGCCCACGATGGGCACACGGGAGCCGGCACACTGAAAGGACATCTATTCTATGAAAACACACATCACACTATACTGCATCATTCTTCTTTGCGGAGCCTTGTCTACCTTCGCAGGAATGGACGACGCCAGACTGAAGGAAAGACTGACAGACGGGGCTTTACTCAGGCTTTGGACCGAAGAACACTTCTACAGTGGGATAACTGGAGAGACGGACGAACATTCTCACAGCGAGCTGAAGGAAGTTACGGACGAACAATTTCACCGCGTCTTGATGGAGATTTACAATGAGGCCGAGAAAAAAAGACCGACTCTTACGCCCAACACGGTGGAATGGGGGCAAAACAGAGATATGGTGGTCGGGGTCCTCGTGTGCCTTCCGATGTGCGGAGACATCCCGGCCAAAGGCTTTCTGCTGGACTACGCCGCATCCAAGGAAAAAGATAATTTTACTAGAACAGCGGCCGTGTCTCCATATCTCCGAGCCGCTGACGCGGAAGAAGCTAAGGATGTCCTCCTGCGGTTTCTTGTCGGGGTGGAGCGGATGGATGATTATGCGCGGTCATCAATTTATGTGTATGCAAAAGATGTATGGGATGTCTCTTCCCCAGCTAAGAAAGCAGCCATTTTACATGCGTTTTGTGAGGCAGCATCTTCAGAGTCTCCTCAGTGGGTGTTTGAGGAATGCGATTCAAGGCTGCTCTTGATGGATCCCGCATGGAGAGACTCGTCCCAGCGCGAGTCTATGTTAAGAAGGCAGCTATCCTCGCCGTTTTCCAAATACTACACGGAGCTTAAAACCCAAATAGAGAAAGAGATCGAACGCATCGAAAAGGCGAAGAAGCACAGTGTTATCAGCACGAACCTAGCTGTCCATGAGTCGCGGGATTTAAACCTGCCCTAGCCAGCGCTTTTGACAAACAATGTGGCTGTATCCGACCTGGATGGCACCGACACTGAACCAGAAACAGAGGTCGTGTCCATCCGAGGCCCCGGCAGATACGCCTTTTTTGGCATGCTGGTACTCCTCCTGCTTGGATTTGGAGCATGGCGGCTCATGCGTAAGTAGCATTATCGCATAGGTGTTACAGTTAGGTAATACGCAAACAACGGAATCTCAGGGAGGAACAAATATTTCCAGTGGAACTTTAAAAAAAGAGTGGGGGATTAACTGGCTCGATAAGAGAAAAGAGGCACTGAATTATGATTCTGCTTCGGAAACTTTTCGGTAACACTCCCCGCCATAACTCCAACACCCTGCGCAAGGTTGAACTCAAGACCGATCTCCTGATCCCCGGTCATCTGATTCTCTCACTGACGGGTGACGCGTAGCTCCGCGTCTGGACAACCGCCACTCCATCGGTCAACGACACACCGTTGCTGGTCACCGGGCAAACTGTGACAAATGGGGTTGATGTCACTCCCATTACACAGGATTTGATTCCCCCTGGCACACGTGAGAGAGTAGGCAAACTTTATAGAGCGGCATTAGCCGCAGCTACAACGGGGCAGGGTGCTTCTGCTCAAACCGTAACTAATGTTTTTACGAACACCACGCCATCTCTTTTAAACAATTTTCCCAATGAAAAACCTGGAGGTGCTTCAGAGGCGGCCTCGCCACTCCTGAAAGAAGCCGTGCGCACTCTCAGTGCCTCAGCGGCAAAAAAGTTTCAACCTGAGCATGAAAACTGCAATTGCGGTGCTGACGCGTGTTTGGTACTCTTGATCTATGGGGATAGGGTTTAAAGAGAGGGTTTTAAGCGGGGTCTTGCTTCTGTCGGTACTCCGGGTGTGCGCTTGTGATATCCCGGTTTTCGAGTATGCGTTGAAGATGTGGCCGCCGGACGCATACGAGCTGGTGGTGGTGCATCGCGACGGAGAAGGTGCTGCCGGTTTGCTTGAGCAATTACGTCAGGCGGCCAGCGGGTTTGCTAATATAGCGGTGCGCGAAACCGCGCCTGAGTTGGCTCAGGAAAAATACGGGGTGTTGCCTGAGGGGGAACAGTCAGGCGCATTGCCGTGGCTGATCGTGCGCTATCCTGTGCGCATGGATACCCGCCGGCTGCTCTGGTCCGGACCTGCGGCGGCGGATGAGGTCAACCCCTGGATGGACTCCCCGATGCGCAGGAAGATATCGCGCCTGCTGCTCAATAGGAGCGTAGGGGTCTGGGTCTTTCTGGAGAGCAGTGACCGAGCCAAGGATGAGGCTGCCTATGCGCGCTTGGAAAGTGAGCTGTCACGCCTTGAACGCGTAATGAAAATACAAGATGAACGGGGCACTGAGAGCGACGTAACATTCGAGATCCTTCGGCTTTCGCGGCATGATCCAGCTGAAAAAATGTTACTGCTGATGTTGACCCAAAGTGAGCCTGATTTGGAAAGCCTGCACGCAGAGCCAATGGTTTTTCCGGTGTACGGTCGCGGGATCGTGTTGTACGCTCTTGTCGGGGCTGGCATCAACAGTGTTACAATCACGGAGACAGCGGAGTTCCTGTCAGGCGAATGCTCGTGTGAGATTAAATCGCAAAATCCGGGGCTGGAGCTTTTGATGACCGCGGAGTGGGAGGGTGACAGCAGCGCCCCCGTTGGGCTGGCTGGGTTTGCTGAACGGGCGGAGCAGGCCGCAGAGCTCTTGGAGAGTGTGATGGCAGCACCCTCAGATGAGGAAGCTGGCGGCACAACAGAGAGCGACAGAGGCAGCAGGGCTGCATGCGTCAAACGCTCCGCTGGTGCAGTGATATTGATTTTTTTGTCGGCTGGCATGATTTGGCTGTTTGTGTTTTGGCGCAGGAGGAGAGTGCGATGAATCTCTGGCGGGTGATGGCTGGTGAAATAGGATACCGAAAAATGTCCTTTGCGTTCGGTTGCGTATCTGCTGCGGTGGCGGTGGGGGCGATTACTTGCAGCACTGCGTTGTTGCGCGGCCATGACTTAAGGAGCGAGAAGCTGATTGAGATGAAAGAGGCCAGAACACGTGCGGAGATGGCCAGGATGGAGGATGACTACCGTGTAATCATGAAACGCATGGGTTACAATGTCATGATACTGCATAAGGATCAGGATATTGCGGAACTTCACGCGCGCGGTTACCCCTCTCTCACCATGCCGGAGAGTTATGCGGAGATTTTGGCCGCAGCCGGGCTTCCGACGCTTAACCATCTGCTGCCAGTGCTGCAGCAGCGTGTGCTCTGGCCGGAGACGGATGAGAAGATACTTTTGACCGGCGTGCGCGGACAGATGCAGCTGCCGGGGAGGGAGGGCGGTCGGGCACCGATCATGGCGCCAATTCCCGCTGGACACGCGGCCTTGGGCAACGCCATTGCCGCGCGTGTCGATGTTACGGCAGGCGAGAAGATCACCTTGATGGGTGAGTCATTTACAGTTGAGCGGGTTGAGGCAGTCCGCGGCACAGCGGATGACATGGCCGTATGGGTCGGCCTTGCAAAAGCGCAAGGCTGGCTGAACGAGCCGGGGCGGATCAACGCCATCCTCGCGCTGGAGTGTGTCTGCCATGCCGAAGCACTGGGTCAGATTGTTGAGCAGGTGACCGGGGTGTTGCCGGACACACAGGTCTTTGAGTTTACTTCAAAGGTTCAGGGACGTGCGGAAGCGCGGAAACGCGCGACAGAAACGCGCCAGAAGGCGCTTCAGGCAGAGCTGGAACAGCGGCTGGGCTTGCGGGCTGAGCGCCAGCGACTGATGGCCGCGGTGCGGCCTTTGGCAGTGGCGGGAGCTGGTTTGTGGATGTTGCTGCTGGCCTACGGCAACGCCCGGGATCGTCGCAGTGAGATCGGCATGCTGCGCGCGATCGGCGTGCGAGAGAAACAAATTTTGGTCATGTTCCTCGGTAAGGCCGCACTGACGGGTTTGGCCGGCGGCGTGGTCGGCATAGCAATCGGCCTGGCAGCAGGCTTTTGGGCTTCCGGGGTTGCTGCAGCATGGCAGCAAATGTGGTGGCTGGTTGGGGGCAGAACCATCCTGTTGGTGTTCATGATGGGGCCGCTGTTGGGGTGTTTGGCGACACTATGGCCTGCAATCAGAGCCGCACGGTTAGATCCGGCTGCCGTGCTGGGAGAGGAGTGAGGAGTGCTGGAGCTACGCGATGTTTCCAAAACCTACTGCGGCCGAAAAAAAGAGGTGGCCGCCTTACGTAAAGTTTCTTTGCGGCTGGAAAGCGGCATGCTGGCGGCCCTGCAGGGGCCGAGCGGCTGCGGCAAGACTACCCTGCTGCTGGTGGCTGGCGGGTTGCTGGCACCTGATTCAGGAGAGGTGCTATTGGATGGAGTGGACCTTTACAGCTTATCTGCGGAGTGCCGCGGGAGGCGCAGAGCCACGAACATCGGATTTGTTTTCCAGCAGTTTCATCTGATACCATATTTAACGGCCGTGGAAAATGTGCAGGCTCCTTTGTTAGCCAGCGACGGGACGGCAGATCACAAATATGCCGAAGATCTTTTAGAGAGGTTTGGCCTGAGCGCACGCCGCGACCATTTGCCCGGAGAGTTGAGCACCGGCGAAAAGCAACGCACAGCACTGGCGCGGGCGATGATGAACCGTCCGGGGTTGATCTTGGCGGATGAGCCAACCGGCAATCTGGACGCGGCCAATGCCGCGATTGTTTTGGACGCTTTGGAGCAGTTTGCGGAAGAAGGCGGGGCGGTGCTGATGGCCAGCCATGATGAGCGGGCCGCAGCACGCGGGCAGCAGCTCTGGCAGATGAAAGATGGTTGTCTGAACTTCTTGTTTTTTCCAACAGGAGTTGATAAAATGCCAAACGGAAATTCACCCAGCGTCAACATTTTTCAAGGAGCAACACGCCCTTTTTGTAAGCAACCAAAAGAATGACACTATGAAAACAAAAATGCAACTGATTTTATTGCTCTGCGCTCTGGGTTTAAATGCGATGGCCGCGGATGTTTATCGGCCACCGCAGCGCTGGCGCGGCTTTAATTTGATGGAGATGTTTATCAAAGGCTCCGGGATGTCGCCTGGCCACTACTCTGAGCAGGACTTCCGGATAATTAGTGAACTGGGCTTCAATTTTGTCCGCTTGCCGCTGGATTACCGCTTCTGGATCAACGATGGCAACTGGGAGTCCATTAACGAAGAGGCTCTTAAACCGCTGGACCAAGCCATTGCTTTTGGAAAGAAATACAATATCCACGTGATGCTCAACTTTCATCGCGCCCCTGGTTACACTGTGGCCAAACCGCCAGAGCAGCTCGATCTTTTTAATGACCCCGAGGCTTTGCGGGTGTGTGTGATGCACTGGGGCATGATCGCCCGACGCTATCAGGATATCCCGGTCGAGAACCTGAGCTTCAACCTGTTCAATGAGCCGAGTGAGAAAATCGAGGTTGATGATTATGTGCGGGTGGTGGCAGCGGTCAGCCAGGAGATACGCCGTTATCAGCCAGCACGTCTGATTGTCGCTGACGGGCTGGCCTGGGGATCAAAAGTCGTGCCTGAGCTTTTCAAACACAATATCGGCCAGGCCACCCGCGGCTATGCGCCCTCGTCAATCTCGCACTACCGTGCGAGCTGGGCAGGAAACCCTACGGCCATGCCGGCCTGGCCCCCCTCAGGGGCGGTCAGCCCGATTTACGGTCCCGCGAAAAAGGAGCACAGCCACCCGCTGGTGATTGAGCGCGTGCCACCCTGTAAGATGATTATCGAGCCTGGGCGTGTCTCCGGCAACCTGACCATTGAGGTCACGGCAGCTGGCAAGGTTATCGCTACCTTTCCGCTCGAACCGCAGCAAGGGGAGGGGTGGAGCAATGCCGAGTATAAGGAGGAGTGGAAAATTTATCAGGCCGACTGTGACCAGCGGCTGGAGGTTTTAATACCTGAGGGTTTGAGCACAGTCACGCTTTCAATTAGCAAGGGCGACTGGGCAGCGCTGAATCAGATCACCCTTAAGGCCCCGGATGGGCAAAGCGCGGTGCTTTCATTTCAATCCTCCTGGTATGGCGTCAACCCTGCCATCACCTTCAAGGGTTTTGGCGGCCACTCACCCTTTCAAGCACAGGGCATGGAGGATGGCATAACCTATCTGCGCAACCACATCATGGGGCCATGGGAGCAGGCATCCAAAGAGGGGCAGCTTGTGATGGTGGGCGAGTTCGGCGCCTTCCAGTATACGCCTCACAGGGTGGTCTTGGCGTGGATGGAGGATTATCTGAAAATCTGGCAGGAGGCGCGGATGGGCTGGGCTCTCTGGAATTTACGCGGTGGTTTTGGTGTGCTGGACAGCAACCGCGAAGATGTTGTTTATGAAGATTTTCACGGACACAAGCTTGACCGCCAGATGCTCAATCTTCTGCAGCGCTATTAAGTGTATTTGAAGTTGCCTGAAATCAAGAAAGCTGGTATCATTTTTAAAGTTTGGGGGTTTTATTGTTAAAAAAAGCTCATTGGTCAGGCTTTAACCTGTTTCAAAGCGGGTAGTTGAAAGTGACCTTAAAGGTGATAGGAGTAGTGCTATGTTAACTCGTTCGATTCGGCGTTGTATCACGACAGCTTGTTTTGCGGCCTGCGCCGCCTTGACAGCTGTAACCGCTGTTGCGGAAACTATTGTCCCCGGTGATTTTAACCAGTCCGTGAAGATCAAATTCGATGGCTACAGCGGCACCGGCGCGTTGACCAACTTCCCGGTCATAGTGAAACTGACCGAAGGTGTGTCAGGTTTTCGTTACAGCGATATGCAGTCGGATGACTACTCTGACCTGCGCTTCACCAAAGATGACGGTGTGACCACTATCCCCTTTGAGGTTGAGGAGTGGAAGTCGGCTCTGCCGGTTGCCGCCACCCCTGACACCTTTGATGGCTGTGTTCTCTGGCTGAGGGCCGATGCAGGTGTTCAAACCAATGCTGTTGGCGGTGTAACCAACTGGGTTGATCAATCGGGCAATGGTAACCATGCTGCCAGCATGGCGACCAATATTCACCCGGCTTACGTAGAGGGTGTTGTCAATGGAAAGCCGGCAGTGCGGTTTAACGGTGAGGATGATAACTATGTTAAATTCCCGCGAATTACAGATGCTCAGACCGTGATCTGGGTCCTTAAGGAGGATGCCGACGCTGTTGATTCAACCCGCTTTCTGCTGGGCGACACCTCTAACTATGATTTTCATCGGGGTGGTTCAAAATATATCTGGAACAGCTCTAACGCTGCCAGAATGTTCAAGGGCCACACCGAACTGAATGGCAGTGAGGTTGATGGACGCACCACCCTGATGCCGACCGAGATGAGTGTGCTCTCCGTGCGCGCAACACTACCCTGCAATGTTGATTCGCTCTCCCGCGACAGAACTCTCGCAGGTCGTTCATGGGATGGGGATGTGGCCGAGGTTATTATCTACAATCGAGCACTCACTCAGAATGAATTAGACCGGATTTATCTCTATCTGGAGGATAAGTACGCCATTGCGATGGCTGTCGACAACGCCTTGACATCATCTGTCTGGGTGCAGGTGCCCCTGCTGACCAACAATGCCTCCATCTATGCTTACTGGGGCAACCCGGCTGCAACTGCTATCCCTGACTACACCACCAATGGCGCTGTCTGGGGCGCGGGGTTTGAAGGTGTCTGGCACCTGAATGATGATGTCGGCAGCAGTGTACGGGATGCGACTGCATACAACCGCGTAGGCACACATTACAACGATCCGATGCTGGGTGTTGACGGCGTGATTGAGAGCGGAATTAATTTTGCCGGCGGTAGCAAATACGTGGGTGTCACCGGATATAAAGGAGTTTCAGGAACCGGGAGCCGCACTATGTCAGCCTGGATCAGAGCCGGAGGTAATGCAAATACGGATATTATCTCCTGGGGTTCAGACGATCCCTCAAAAAAATGGATTTTCAGAATGCAGAGCAGTAATGGACCGGTGGCGGGTAACATCAGGGTGGAAGTGAACGGCGGTTACAAAGTGGGCAGCACAGACCTGCGTGATGGTAAATGGCACTATGTCACAGCCAAGCTGGCTGATAACGGCGGGGCCACTGATGTCACTGATGTTCAGCTCTATGTGGACGGTATAGAGGAGAGTTATGCGGCGAAGAGTGGTAAGTCTGTAGATACCAATCCTGCCGGGGCTGATCTGCGCATTGCCATGGGGCACGGCAACTTTGGGTTTGACGGCCCGATTGATGAAGTCCGCCTCTCAAGCGTTGTGCGTTCGGATGACTGGATCAAGGCTGAGTATGACAGTCAGTCTGCGCCTGACTTATTTGCCGTTTTTGAGATTGCGCGTTACTATGACACCGGCAGCGCTGTTGGTTTGCAGCCCGGGAATGGAATATGGAGCACAACCGATTCCGCGTGGAACGCAGATGCTGCCGGAAACGACACTCCTGAACCCTGGCTGCAAGGCGCATACGCAATCTTCGAGGCCCACGGAGCGTCAACTGTAGCAGTTGGATCGGTGATGGCGCACAAACTGACATTTAACGGGACAGGCTATACACTGACAGGGGGTGACATCACACTGGCACGTGGCGGAGTTGAAGCAAATGAAGATGTGATGATCGCATCAACGCTAACCCTAGGTGAGTCGCTGGAATTGAAGTCGGCGGCGGGTAAAACCTTTACATACTCCGGCACGATTGATACTGCCGATAAAACGCTGACTGCAACAGGCGCAGGTGGCATCTCCCTGTCCGGGGCTGTCAGCGGCGGTGGATCAATCGTCAAAGAGGGCAGCGGTACAACAGTTATCAGCGCCTATAACACATTCAGCGGCGGTACTGTTGTTAACGGCGGCATAGTGCAGTTGAACACAGGCGGTTCGGCAGGCGCCCTGCGCGGAGAAGTCACGGTCAACAGCAACGGACAACTCGATCTTCTGACAGCTAACGCCCTCGGCTATGGGGCTGGCACCAAGGTTGACACACTCAATATCAACGGCGGGCTGGTCAACAACACAGCCGCCGGAGATAACGGATGGGGTGTTACAATCAATATGACCGGCGGTGAACTGCGCTCCAACGAGGGAGTGTCCAGCGGCTCAGCAACGCAGCTTTACTCGCTGGGGGGCGGCTCTGCAATTAATACCCTGGCCGGGGCCGGCACTGCGACCATCTCAGGCCGTATCAACCTGCGCAATGACAATGTTGGCAACACTCTGGCATTCACCGTAGCCGATGATCTTGCCGCGGATGACCTTCTCATATCCGCAGCGATCACTGAGCAGAGCGGAGCCTTGGCTATTGCCAAGAGTGGCCCGGGGGTCATGAACGTCACTGGCGCAAACACCTACTCCGGCGGCACAGCCATAAACAACGGCACCCTGCTGGCCAACAACGCCGCCGGTCTAGCAACCGGCACAGGGCTGACAACTGTCAACGGAGGCATCCTCGGGGGCTCCGGCACGGTTGCATCAGTTGCATTCGGATTAAAAGGCGGCGAGCTTGCTCCAGGCAGCAGCGTTGGAACGCTTAGCATAGCTGGCGACCTTAGCCTGACACCCTCAGCGTGGCTCAATATTGAAATTGACAGCAG
>JAQUCE010000147.1 GCA_028686345.1 Kiritimatiellia bacterium | reverse complement strand
CAGCCAAATTAGGGCTGATATGCGATTGAATCAGCAAGGTTTGCACGGTTATTGATTTTTTACCCGCAACTCGATGTCCGCATTCGCCATTTGCAATTTTTTTTCAGCTACAGCGAAAAATCCTCAGGTGGATTTTACCATTGCACCTGATAAACTCATATGATACTATCAGTACATGAAGTGGGAACCAATAGATTTTACGATCACCGCTGAGATTCTGGTTGTATTTGCGAAAATTGAGCGTTTAACCGGCAAAGTCGAAGGGGTGCATCTATCACGCGCCACGCCCAAACTCCGCAAAAAGAACCAGGCTCGATCAGTATGGGGTTCAACCGGTATTGAGGGCGGCAGCGGTTCCCTTGCGCAAGTTGAAGCGATCATGCGTGATGAATCGGTTGCTCTCTCCAAAAAAGAGCAGCTGGAGATTAGAAATGCGCTGCAAGCTTATAAGGAGATCGCGTCATACGACCCTTTCTCGGTTAGTTCCCTGCTGCAAGCACATGCGCAGCTGATGGGCGGCGGGTTGATGCTACAAGCCGGCAGTTTCCGTCAGACACCGGTTGAAGTTTATATTACAGAGGAAAAAACGCGGGCTATGCCCCCTTGGCCCATTATCCCGGAAGCCATCCGCACAAAACAGGTCAATGAAACTCTTCACACAATCTATTTTGGTTGCGGCGACGAGCTGCTTTAGCTTTATAGACCCACACACGGGCGCAGAGGTAGGCCGACACCGCTCTGGGAGCGGTGTTTTGCAACAGACATGTGAAAAGCGCGCCCTGGGTTGTAGGGTTGCTTCCACCGTGTCCGCCGCAGCCTTGGCGAAGGAGGAAGAAGCAATTAGTAGGCACCAGGTGTTTATTCGCCAAAGGCAAGCCATGGCGTTTCATAATCTTTGTTTGGCTCTGAGAGCCAACCCTACAGTTTCAACCTGCGTGAAGCTTGCATGTTGCTCGACAGGCGCAGGTGTGCCCAGGCAACGAGTTACCACGCGATAGACAACTTTTAGGAAAGAACAATTAATTGTTTTTTCTAGTCGCCTAAGCGACTAGGTCCGCGCAAGGGCGCAGAGTGAAGAAATGCGCTCGTGCGCTCGTGCGCTAGTATGCGAGTGAAGAAGTCGTGCCTTTTGTACGGGAGCAACGTAGCTCCGATTTCCAATCGGACTGTCCGGTTGGAAACCGAACCTACTGAGGTCGGTTGCGCCTGCGGTTGACGATGCTGGCGAACGGGCCTCCGCATAGCGGCGGACATACTGAAAGCAACACAGTATATCCGCCGCTATGCGGGGGATGATTACGCAACCAACACAGGCGGGATGCCTGTGCTACTTTAAAACTTACCCTGTCCCTCAGCCAATTTCTCCTCCAACACCTTTAACAGGTTGCGGGCATCAAGCTCCTCCTGGGTCCAGGGGCTCTCCTTGCGGATCAGAGTAATCTGGTGTTTGGCCTGGGCCAGGCGGTTCATATCAAGGTAAAGCTTGGCCAGCTCAAGACGCAGTTTTGGGTTGTAGGTTTCGTCGGCTTCGGCCAGCAACGCCCGCTGGATACATACAACAGCCTTGTGCGGCTGATGATTGCCAACCAGCGCCTGCACTTTCAACAGGTTCATACGCGGCGAGGCGCGTTCCTCAGGAATATCCCATTCGATCATATCCAACTCCGCCAGGCTCTCGCGGTAAAGCTCCTGGCTCAGCAGGTTCTGCAGACGGAAATAGCGGCTGTTGTAATCAAACATCACAGCGCGATCCAGTTTGCCGTCAGCAATCAGAGCAAAAGGCTTAGGAATGGCCAGGTAAAGCTTTTGGGCGGTGGCAAAGTTATCCAGAATCAGCGCGGTGTCGGCCAGGTAGATATCGAGCAGACGCTGCCCGCCGCCATCCAGGTCAGCGCGGTTGATGGAGGAGAGCAGCTGTCGGGCATCCTCAGGACGGTTGAGGCAGAGATTCAGCATGCCGCCGCAGTGCAGGGCAGCAAAAGCTCGGGCCTGCGGCTCTTTCACCAGATCGAGTATAACCCGGAAGCAGCTTTCGGCCAGCTCATACTGCTCATCCACCTGCTGAACACCCAGCGCCAGCTCAATCATCATTGGATTGAGATCAGCTGCTGGTATGCGGTCAACAGCGGCCAGGGCGCGCGGCGCGAAGGCAGCTGCCTGCGCCTCACGCAGGAAAAAGAAGTAACCATGCGAGATCAAAGCATAGCCCTCAGGCTGGATGCCGCGCTCCAGCTCTTGCCGCACCGCGCGCTCCAGCAATGCGAGTGCACGATTGTCATCATCCTCACTCTGGCCATAACGGGGCGCTACCCGAATTGTCTGGCGACAAATTGATTTGCGCCCCTTGCTGGTAACGGTCAGCGTCACAGGAAAATCGCCATCCGCAAAAACGAGATGCTCCACCTTGGCGCCGCTGGCGCGGGTGTTATCGCCGAACTCCCACTCGTAGGTTGCGGCGGGATCCTCTTTAAATGCGGGGGCCTCGAAGAGCATGTCGTAGAGGCGATGGTCACGAATGGTGACCATATAGCGGTTCTCCCAGATGAAATCCGCCTGCGGCGCGCCATCGCGTCCAATCAGCGGCCCAACAAAGGCGTAAGCCGCCGCGCTGAAAAACTCCGGCCCGATCACAAAGTGCTGCTTCTCGCCCGGCGCAACCATGGCGGCAATGGCAAATGAGTTTGCACCGCTGTTGGCATGCAGGTAGGTAAAGCGGTAACCGCCGGGCTGCTGAAGATCCAACAAGCCGCGTTTACTGCCGTCGAGGCCGTCAGCGACAGGATGAAAACCAGGCCATGACGCAACCAGGCGGTCATTGATCAGCAGAAAAGAGGCATCAGTGGAAGCCACGCAGAAGGTTGTCACCCCAGGCTTGGTAACCCGCAACATGCCGTCGTAGCGGTGAAGGGTGTTGGTGTTCGGGCCAAATGGATTACCAGCTGAGTAAACATTTTCCTCAAAGGCGCCGCCCTGAGGGGTTGCACGCTCCCAAAGCTGGTTGAACTCCTCGATTGTTTTGACTTCGCTGCCGTTATAGGTGCGCGTCTGGTGGAGCAGACCCGAGCTGTGGGCAACAACCGGGGGCGGCAATGCAGTTGTTGCCAAGGGGTAGAGAGAAAAGCTCTCACCTGGAAGAGCCTCAAAGTGGATACTCACACGGCTGCCGAGGCGGTTAAGCAGGGCAAAAGGACGCGGTTTATCCTGCGCATCCATCAGGATAAAACCGGAGCTGCGATCATCCAGAAAAACGGTGGTTGTGGCGGTGACCAGTGCTGAGCCGGCGCCCTCCACCTTCAGCTCACGACGCGACTCCGCCTCCGGGAGCTGCCAGCCAGCCTTCACAGACAGGGAGAGCCCGAACAAAGCCAGGGCCAACAAAGGTATTTTTCGCCGCATTTGGTTCATTGTCATATTTGTATCCCCGTACAAGCAAAATCCTCTTTCGACACCGAGTCCGATGGCGATCTCGACCCCGAGTTGCAGGCAGCTAGTTCTACACTGAAATCCAACCACAAACAGAAACAGGGTGCCATCATTCGTTAACGAAAACATGCACCAATGGGAGGCGCTTACTCACAGCATCGACTGCGGGCATAAAATCCGCGAGTTTCAGGTCAGCGGGCACAAAGAAAAAAACCACTGTCACCTTGTTGTCTTTGCCGCCCGCCCGCACCACCAGCGGGTCCAGCTCTGACCAGAGTTCAAAGGAATATTCTTTCGGAATCAGCTTAGGGTCCAGCCCCTCGCCGCTCCAATCCTCTTCAATAAAAACCAGCTTCTTCTGCAATTTATCGGCAGCATCGCGGGTGAGATGTACTTCAAAGGGCTGCGGATTGCGATCCTCATGTTTGCGCCAGCTCTCCTGCGGCAGTAGCGCGCGGTAGTAGAGACTCTGCTTGCCTTTGCCATAGAGTTTAATGCCGTTGCCATCCAGAATACTGAACAGCCGGGCAACATCCCGCGCCTGCCTCACGCTCAAGCCTGGGTCAAACTGGAGTGTTACAAAGAGATCTTTACCGCTCTCCCCCTGGGCGCGCATCCAGGCCATGGCACTCTCCATGCTCTCGTTGCGCTCAATCTGATGCGCAAGATTGCGGGTGAGCAGCCGCAGGGCGTTGTCATCACCCAAAGCTGCGGTCACCTCCACTGGCAGCACCATAGGCTCAGAGCTCACAGGGCGTAAAATCACCTCCAGCAAGGTGCCATAGGGAAGTTTTTGCGCCAGAGTTAACCGTCCGTAAACCTCGCTCTGCCCACTCTGCTGCGGCAGGTCAAAGAGGGTGCTGCTCTGGTTGTAGAGCGAGACCACCGAGCAGGGTGGCTCAATACTGGTCAGACAAATCGGCTCCCCCCCCTCCATACGCCACTTCCCTCCAGTGAAGACGAATCCGCTGACCAAGAGAGAGTCATCCGGCTGGGAGTCTGCCAGCAGCGAGCTGATTAAATGCTCCTGTGCGCCCGCGACATCCAGCCGACGGGAAAAGATCTGGCAGCGCTCGCCATAGGCCCAGAATCTGAACTGATAGCTGTCAACGCAATTTCCCCGCTGCACGCCGATAAACTCCATTGCTTTAACAATATCCGCTGGATCGGCAACCGTGACTGCAGCTGCCTCATACGCGCGGTCACTGGCCGGAGCAACCAGCAAAAACTCAGCCGTGGTGCCAACCGCGTGCCCCACCGCCTCGGCCAGTAGACGCACCTCGCGTTTGGTCTTATCGGCAACAACGCCTTTCAGCACCATCAGCTCTCCCTGCTTCTGGCTCGCCTGCCAACTTTTGACTGCATTGGTATTCACCAGCAACCACTCGGAAGGGCCGGTGAACTCAATTGCCGGTGATGACATTGCTGTCAAGAGAGATACAATGGATAATAATAATAATAGTCGCATAAACAAATCAATCCTTCTTTGATTCAAACCTTGGACCTCAAATCAATGCAACCCGCTGTTTATTTAAATCACATAGATCCAGATCAAACCAAAACGATACCAAACAACTCTTAACGCCGCAACTTTCAATTCAGCGATTTCCAATCGGACAAAATATAACTTAAAGTAGCACTATCATTCTTTATTTAAATCCTGTATAATTGACAGCCAAGTAAAATTATAGTTTTAGTTCAGCTTTTTAAGTAAAAATGTTGGCGAAAACTATATTAACAAAACAAGGAGAAGCATACCTATGAGTACAGGTACAGTAAAATGGTTCAATTCTGACAAAGGTTTCGGATTTATCTCACCTGACGATGGCGGGAAAGATCTGTTCGTGCATCACACCGGCATTAATGTTGCAGGCCGCGCATGTCTGGATGAAGGTCAGAAAGTGGAATTTGAAGTAGGCGAAGGCCAAAAGGGTCCTTGCGCAAAGAACGTTGTTCCCTGCTAAACGCGACTTTTCAATAAGTTTCCATTCAACAAAGTTTATTGATTTGTGAATTATTTGATAGTGAGCAAATCATAACTTTGTCAGGCAATTTTTTTAAATTGCCTTTTTTGTTTTTGTGGCTCAATCCTGAGCCGGAACAAGAGTGATCGAATCAATCACGACCGGCACCCCGGCAACATTGCAGGGGTCAAAGCGTAGGTAGCTCACACGTCCGCGCCAAGCACGCGCTTTCGCGAGATCAAACGCATAGTCGTGGAACTGCCCGTCCGCTACAAGCGGCAAGCTCTGACTTGTCGTCTCAGTCGGTGTAGCCCCTGATGACCAAAAAAGTTGGCAGTTGCCGCCAACAGACGCAGGGAGCTTCATTCGTACAACCATTCCGCTAAATGCAGCAGTGCGAATAGGTGAAAAACTTCGCGCCAATGCCGGATCATGCGAGCTGGTTGTGAAACTCAACCCCGCATCACCGGTGCTACACCCGGTAATTCCCATCATCGCACTCCACCCGTGCATCCCTGTTCTGAAGGACCATGCGGTCGGCCTGTCCGGCTTTGGCATGGGCAGATCATACGGACCAAGACCGACATCAGACGGCGCTATGTTCAGCGGCCATCCCGCAACGGGTTTATGACACAAACTCTCACGGATCGCCTCATACATGCCGAAGCCGTATTCCGTGCACGGCTCTGCATATGATCCCTCCCCCCACTCATTCAAGGGTGCCAGGAGCAGGCGTTTGACCCCGCTTTCATCCGCGAAAACCTTGGCATTACGGCAAATATCCCGGAAAAGCTCTACCGAACGACCATAAATCTCAATACCTTTATCACCGTGCCAGGGACGGGAATCCCAGCCAGTCGAAAGATTGGGCAGGAAGGGCAGAATGCCGGTTTCCAGTTGCCCTTTCCAGTGCGCGGGATTAGCCTCCGCTACCAGCTCAAACGGAAACCGCCGCGGGTCCTGCGCCTTGCCCCCATGGTCCATAAAGTGATAGATGGAGGTCATGTCAAACCCCATCTCCTTCAGCTCTTGCACCACGCCGGAAGTCCAGGTTGCTTCAGGCCATTTCATCGCGATAAAATAAATACCCTTGTAACCCGCCTCACGCGCCAGCCTGCGTGAGGTTTCCAGCAGCAGACGGCAGCCGTTTTTGTCGCCCAGGTCGCGGTTCATGTTCTGCGGGCTCCAGATCATTACTACCGGCTGATCCTCAATTCTGTAATATTCGGGCATACTAAAGTAATTCTCAATCCAGAACTTAGCCACCTCACGCTGATCAGCTTCGGAGTGGCTGCCAACAGGGTTATGGTTGGCCCACATCACCGCCCACTTGAGATATGACCTGTAACGGGCCTTTTGAAAGGCCTTGACCCAGTGGTCATGGTGCTGATGACCCTTGTTCCAGTACCAGTCGACCATAAAAAATGAGAGTCCGTTCTCGACCGCCCACTTGATCTGCCAGTCCACCACCTCGGGATTGGCCTCATCATACCAGCCCAGCACTGGCTTGCGTTCAGGCGCTACCTTCCAGATACGGGCCCACGCCTCAATTTTTGACCACCCGGGAAAGTAGAGCGCCCCAATCTCATAATCACTCTTGAGCGGCTGGGGCTGCGGTACATACGGAGCCTTCGGCAACTTCAAGTCAGGGAGAATTTCAAGCGGCACCTGCACCACCTGCCCGCTGGTTCCATCACCAGAAACAGTGAATTCCGCCAGGCCCGAAAGAGCCTGCTCGGCTCTCAACTCCACTGTATGCGCCCCACTGCCAGTGGCGGGTATCTCAGCGACCTGTTCCCAGCCAGGATCAGAGCACACTGACACCCCTTTTGGCAGCGACTTAACCGCCAGCCGAACATTCCGGGCATCCTGCCCCCCGATATTTTCAAACTGAATCAGAATCGGCACTTTAGATCCGGCTCGATTGAATGCATTCGCCACTCCGGCCTGCAGCACCGCAACATCTGCGGGCCCCTGCAGATCATCACACGCACGTATAGAACGGATCTGTGCCGAAGCACCCTTATCAATCAGCGGCACAAGGTTGATCAGCACCACTTGCCCTGTCCAACCCTCCTCGCCGCTGAGATCAATGTTATAAGTATGGTACTGCCCATCCCCTTTGACAGCAAACCTCTTAGAGTGCAGGCCGCTACGTTGATCACAAACCCATTGCAAAGTGCCTGATCCGCTCTTTGCAACCGCCATCTCAACCGCAACCACGCTGTAGGCCTGCGCATCCAGGGCCAGTCCAGGGCTCATCAACGCCCCGGAGCTGTTTTCGGACAACTGAAAACTTAGCACCCCGTCTTTTAAACCTGCTTTAGCGCCATCCACCGAGTTCCATGCCTGCAACGTTGCACCAGCCCAGATCGGCGCGCTGCGCTGCGTTAACCCCGCTTCATCCAAGATCCGGATGGAGGAGATCTCGAATGGAACCTCCTGATCGCTTCCATTAATAAAATCCAGCCGGAACTGAACGATCTTCTTTTCGCCCTGCCAGTAAGGCCGCACACGATAGTCGTGCCAACTTCCATCGCCAACCCAATTAAAGGCGACTGACCACCTCTGCTGTGCGCTCTTCGCACCAGCTGGCAGCCAAAAAATTTCGCCCTTTCCACCTGCAGCGCATTTAGCGCGGAATTCAATCACCTGACTCGCAGTGGCATCTAAGGCGAAAGCAGGGGATGTTAGAAACGGATCATGTCCAGTTGTAACGCCTTTAAGCGTGCCTTTATCAATATGTACCTTGCACTGATGCGCCTGTGCTACCCATTGCTCCGCGTTCTTCTCCGAAAAATTCCATGAGAGCAACTCCCGCGGTGGTGCCGCAACACTCTGGGCCAAGAGCGTTAATCCAAAAAGAACAATTAATTGCTCTTTCCTAAACTTTATCAGCCGGGCGGCGCGGAAAACTAACGTATCTCTCATCAATCTGATTACTCCCATCGCCAAGCCTTCCTGATGAAGTTGAGCGTTGATAATTATACTTAAAGACAAAAAGCGCGTCTGTGGGATTCATGGTTGGCTCTATGCGCCAAAAGAAGAAAAAATTGTCGCATGACGCTGCCTTCACAAACGCGTCATGCGCAAGGTTTTTATTTGCTAAAATCTTTTTCCCACCAGGCGTGTGAGACAAAGACCGTGCGCAAATCAGCGGCCAGGTTCAGCACAACGCTCTCAGAGGCATCCTCGGTGTAGACCTCCGGGTATTTATACCAGAAGCAGCGCACCACGGGAAACGCGCTCTTCGGATATCCGCCCTGGGGCTGCTGCACAGTGTCGCCATGCGCCATCTGCCAGCTCTTCACCTCTGCCCAGGAGACGCTCCCGTCTTTGTTGGTGTCCAGTTTCTCAGGGGTCGGATTGCCGGCGATATAGGTTTTCCAATCCCATCCGCAAGGCGCCGCGCTAAACTCATAGAGATAGCTTGAGCCAGGCTCATCAGTCGCCTTGGCCTGCTCCCATGTGGCATACAGATCAGGCACGCCGCCCTCTTGACCCTGAGATGGGTCAGCACTGGAGATCAATGCGCTGGCAGAGAGATATTTCTTTTCAACAAGTGCTGTCAGCTTGGGCGGCAGAGCGCCGTTGTGATCAGTTGCGTATGCCTGAAGAGCCTTACCGATAACACGCAGCTCAGCCTCAAGCACATTGCGTTGGGCTTCAGCGTCCAGCGCTGAATACGGCTTGTCCAGCAAAGGATTCAGAGGCGGCATCGCGGTTGAGACCCACACCGGATCAACGGACGCGCAACCTGAAACAATAGCGATCAAACCAGCGAGAATAAAACTCTGCTTCATACTTCTAAACCTTTCCCTGGGTACATTACTAAACATCAGATGCCACGTCCGGCAGACGTTCACACCAAACCAACTGTTTACTGAATTGTCATAATGATGCGCCCCTGAGACAAAAATGTCAAGTGTGAATTCAAAGAGTATATTTAGCGCTGCAAAATATATTAAAAACACACTTCCCTAAAACGCCTTAATCATGTATATTAGTGGCTCTTGAACTTTATGGGGGATTAGCTCAGTTGGTTAGAGCGCCTGCTTCACACGCAGGAAGTCGATGGTTCGAGTCCATTATCTCCCACCATAAATCTTTGTAAATCAATAGCTTGCGGTTTTCTGAAAACTTAGCCATTTCGCAACATGACACTTTCTGATATAAAAGTGTCATGTTTTTATTTTTTAGGAGGCAACATGAGCACTCGACCAAGTTCAATTTGAGCGAGCTCCGGGGTCAAACCTAAAAATTAAAAATAAGACTCCTGCGTTCTTTTCGACATTCATTGTCCAGTTTTCATTAATCATCATGGAATGTCAAGCAAGTTCCAGACGAAGTTTTTGCCAACTGCTTCGGCAAAAGTCTCCAAGGTTGAGAGGCGAATATCTTCCGCATGGTTCTATATTCTGGAAATGGCTGACTTATTAGTGTTAAGCTTTTGAGCTCCGCATTACCTGTATCAAGGCTCTCAGCCAGCCGCTGGAGAAACCTCTCGCGGTCATGGGCATCGGAAAACATCCGAATCTTCCATTACATTTGGAACTGAAACTTTGCATGGTCTTTTTCTGTCAGCAGTCAAGCTGTCATCAGCAATCTTTACCCATTTGTGAATCTCATCTAGATCAAGTTTTAATAACTTTGCAAGGTTAGAGAAATCGTCTCCACTTTCTCGTATATATATTCTACGAGTACCACTTTTTACCGTTTGATTGCCCTGCGGATCGGTGACGGTGATTTTGCGCGCTCCAGGTTTTCCAGCCACAGCCTGCCACGTAACAGCTGATATTGGTTGTGTTAAACGAAAGATCAACACTCTTGTGGTCAGCGACAATTACTTTTTAACATGACGACAATTATAACTTAACATTGACGACAATTAAAGCGCATAGTTATTTCATGGTCTTTTTTCCTTGTTTTTGTGTTTGTTTCAGAGGCTCGTCAGCT
>JAQUCE010000043.1:36513-40594 GCA_028686345.1 Kiritimatiellia bacterium | reverse complement strand
CCCTTTTTTGGGGGGGGGGGGGGGGGGGCTATCCCATCTATCAGCTGCAGTACATGAGCCCTGATGAAATCAAAGGCATGCAGATCACCGGCGGCGCCAATGTGCATAACGACACCTGGCAGTTTCTGGCGGAACAGGGATATGTTGGCTATGGAATGTTGCTGGCCTGTGTGCTGGCCCTGCTCACGCCCCTATGGGTGAGTCTTTTCCAGTTGATACAAAATGCACTCCGACTCTCTAAGCAAGATGTTGATCGCAATTCGCCGTCAGCGCACTGGCTTTACTGTATTCCTTTGCCGTTGATCGCTGTTTTTGTCGGCACAGCCGCCACGGTCTGCCACTCGCTGGGAGATCTGCCGTTTCGCAACCCCGCTGTTTTAACGGTTTGGGTGCTAGCACTGGCCTGCGCGCCAGGCTGGTTGCCGCTGGTGCGGCGGAGTCGCTTCACCCCGTGAGTTGCGCTTGCCACCTGCCTCTTTTAATCTCCTGCTGCGACCACTCTGTGGTCGCAGTAAAGTGGTCGCAATAAAAGGACAAAATGAAAAAAATCGCAATTGTAGGTTTAGGTTATGTTGGTTTGCCGCTCGGTTTGCAGTTCAGCCGTTCAGGAGCCCAGGTGGTCGGCATTGATATCGACGGCAGCAAAGTCGATGCGCTCAACAGCGGACGCTCGTATATCAAGCACATCTCTGATGCGTCGATCGCGGAGCAGGTGGACTCCGGCCATTTGTTAGCCACCACTGATTTCTCTACCATCAGTGAGCTGGACGCGGTGATCATCTGTGTGCCAACCCCCTTGAACAAAAACCGCGAACCAGACATCTCCTATATTGTCGATACCGGCCGCCGCATAGCCCCGTACCTGCACGCTGGCATTGTGGTGGCACTGGAATCCTCCACCTACCCTGGCACCACCGACGAAGATCTGCGCGGCGTCCTGGAGGCAGGCTCTGGCTTGCTTGCCGGCAAGGACTTCTACCTGGCCTTCTCCCCCGAGCGCGAAGACCCCGGCAACCCGCAAAGCGTGGTCGCCTCAATCCCCAAGGTCATCGGCGGCTACACCCCGCAGTGCCTCGCCCACGCCATGGCGATCTACCGGATTGCTGTTCACACTCTTGTGCCGGTCTCCTCCTGCCGCGCCGCTGAGGCCACCAAGCTCACGGAGAATATTTTCCGCAGCGTCAATATCGCCCTGGTGAATGAGCTGAAGCAGGTCTATCAGGCCATGGATATTGATATCTGGGAGGTCATCAACGCCGCCAAAACCAAGCCCTTTGGCTTTATGGCCTTCTATCCCGGCCCGGGTCTGGGCGGCCACTGCATCCCGATTGATCCCTTTTATCTAACCTGGAAGGCGCGCGAGTATGGGCACTCAACCAAGTTCATCGAGCTGGCCGGTGAGATCAACACGCATATGCCTGAGTATGTGATTCAGCGACTCTCCGAGGCGCTTAACAAGCTCCGAAAACCGGTTAATGGCAGTAAGATCCTGGTGCTGGGGCTGGCCTATAAAGCCAATGTGGATGACGACCGCGAATCGCCGAGCTATGTTTTGATGGAGCTGCTCAAACAGCGCGGCGCCGAGGTTGCCTACTATGACCCCTATGTGCCTGTGATCAAGCCAACTCGCGAACATCCGCAGTGGGCCGGCCTTTGCTCAATCAACTGGGATCAGGCCACCATCTCCGCCTTTGACTGCGTGCTGATCAGCACTGCGCATAGCTGCGTGAACTACCACCAACTGGCTGAGTGGGCACCCCTGATTGTTGACACCCGCAATATAATGGATGGTATCACCCAGGTGGTCAAGGCCTAGCGCACCACTTTTTGCGCCCCACTTTTTGCGACCACTGAGTGGTCGCAATAACCTCTTCAAGCCAGCCCCAATGAGGCGGCTTAAAAGCCCCGTAACACCCCCCACCCACCATGAACCCCTTCCCCTCCATCGAAATCTTTGTTCCCGGCCGCGTCTGCCTCTTTGGCGAACACTCCGACTGGGCTGGCGGCCACCGCCGCACCAACTCCGCCGTTGCCCCTGGCTGCGTTGTCATCACTGGCACCAACCAGGGCATGTACGCGCGCTGCAAAAAAAACGCCACCAATGAACTCCTCATCCGGTCAGCCTTGACCGATGGCTCCCAAACCGAACTCTATCGCATGCCCATGGATCTGGCAGTGCTGCAGCAAGAGGCCGCGGCCGGTGGGTTTTTCAGCTATGCCGCCGGCGTGGCCGCCTATATGCTGGACTTTTACGGGGTGGAAGGCCTTGAGATTGACAACTACAAAACCACCCTGCCAGTCAAGAAAGGGCTCAGCTCCTCAGCCGCCTTCTGCGTGCTGGTGGCCCGCGCCTTTAACCAGCTCTATCGCCTAGGCCTCACCACCCGCGCCGAGATCGAGGCCGCCTACCAGGGCGAGATCGCCACGCCCTCGCGCTGCGGACGTATGGATCAGGGGTGCGCTTATGGCCAGATCCCGGTCATGATGAGCTTTGACGGCGACCGCATTAGCGTGCAGCCGCTGCGCCCTGGCGGGGACTTTTTCCTGCTGGTCGCTGATCTGTGCGGCAAGAAGGATACAGTCCGCATCTTATCCGATTTAAATGCCGCCTATCCCTTTGCTAAGAGCGCCAGCGACCGCAGCGTGCACGAGTGTCTGGGCACCGACAACCTGCGCTATCTCCAGCTGGCGCGTCAGGCGCTGGAGAGCGGCGATGCTGAGGAGCTGGGCGCGCTGATGACCCAGGCGCAGCACAATTTTGATGCCAAGCTGATGCCTGTCTGCGCTGAGCTGCAGAGCCCCAGGCTGCATCAGGTGCTCTCTGACCCGCGTGTGTCGGATTGGGTCACAGGCGGCAAAGGAGTTGGCTCCCAAGGCGATGGTTGTGTGCAGTTTATCTGCCGCTCCCCCCAGGCCCGTGTTGCACTCACCGCCTACTTGCAGCAGCAATACGGCATGCCCTGCTTTGATCTCGATATTCTGCGCCCGGTCTCCATTCGTAAAGCGGTTATCCCAGTGGCCGGGCTGGGGAGCAGAATGTTCCCCTACACCAAAGGTGTCCCAAAGACATTCCTCCCAGTTGTCACACCGGAAGGGGTCGCCAAACCAGTGATCCAGGTAATTATCGAGGAGGCGCTTTCAGCCGGTGTTGAGGAGATCGCGCTGATTATCCAACCCGAGGACGAGGGGCGTTTCCGGGAGTATTTTAACCGGGATGTGCACCCTGCCATCATCGCCAAGCTCCCTCCAGCCCTCCGCAAAGAGGCCGAGCGCTTGAAGGATATTGGCCAGCGTATCACCTATATTCCCCAGGTCGAGGCTAAGGGCTTTGGCCATGCAGTGCTGCAGGCTGAGGCGTGGGTTAACAAGGAGTCGTTTCTGGTGATGCTCGGCGATCATCTCTTCCGCTCGGATAACGAACGCAGTGTTGCCGCGCAGGTGGCGGGCCTGTTTCAGGATTTCGGTGATTGTCAGAGTGTGGTCGGTATCTATCAGGAGCAATTAAACCGCGTCAAGCACTATGGCACAGTGGCTGGCGAGTGGATCTCCGAGGACACGATGCAGGTGGGCACCCTGGTTGAAAAACCGACTGAGGATCAAGCCCAGACCTACCTGGCAGTCGAGCACCATGGCCGTCCCACCTGGTACTGTGTGAATGGCATCTACGCCCTGCGCCCTGAAATATTTGAAGTTTTAAGATCCCAATCCGCCTCCTCCGGAACCGAGGAGGTGCAGTTGACCACCGCCCTGGAAACCCTGATGCAACGCGAAGGTCTCAAAGGCTTAGTGGTGAAAGGCCGCCACTTTGACACCGGTATCCCCGCCATCTACGCCGAGACCGTCGCAAATTTCAATGCCTAAAACGCGCAAGCCTCAAACGCCCAGCCCCTTGCCTGTCATGTGCTCCGCCCTTTTAACCTCTTCATTGCGACTGCCTTGGTGCAGGCAGCTTCGCGGTCGTTCTTTTAACCTCGTCATTGCGACTGCCGTGGCGCAGGCAGCTTCGTGGTCGTTCTTTTAACCTCGTCATTGCGACCACTCTGTGGTCGCAATAACTCTCAAACCAGCGGCTTCAGCCGCG
>JAQUCE010000043.1:18829-36413 GCA_028686345.1 Kiritimatiellia bacterium | reverse complement strand
CCTCAAACCAGCGGCTTCAGCCGCGCCTCAAACCAGCGGCTTCAGCCGCGCCTCAAACCAGCGGCTTCAGCCGCGCCTCAAACCAGCGGCTTCAGCCGCGCCTCAAACCAGCGGCTTCAGCCGCGCCTCAAACCAGCGGCTTCAGCCGCGCCCCCCCATGTACGCCCTAATTCCAGCCGCCGGTTACGGCACCCGTTTTTTTCCTGCTGCCAAGGTCATCCCCAAAGAGCTGCTGCCAGTGGCAGGCAAGCCCGCCATCCAATGGATTGTGGAGGAGGCACTGGCAGCCGGCGCGGAGGAGGTCATTATCATCACCTCCCCGGAGAAGACCCTGCTGCGCCAGTATTTCACGGAGGAGCCGCGCTGGTACGAGCGGCTGAGAAATAAACCCGCGGCCACCGCGGCACTGCGGCAGGTTGATCACCTCTCCTCCAAGATCCGCTTTGTGGAGCAACGCGAGCAGCTCGGATTGGGTCACGCCGTGTTGCAGGCCGCGCCGCTGCTGCGAGATACGAGTGAACCCGTTTTAATCTTACTGGGCGATGCCCTGGTGCGCTCAGAAATCCCCTGTGCCTGCGCCATGGTGGAGTGCTCGCGCACGCATGACAGGGCCTCGGTGGTTGGCCTGGAACAGGTTCCACCCGAAAAAGTCTCACGCTATGGTATAGCGGCCGGCGAGCCCCTCGCTGACCCGCGACTGATGCGTCTGACCGGTTTGATTGAAAAGCCAACCCCGGCCGAGGCTCCCTCCTGTCTGGCAATCGCTGGCCGCTACCTGCTACACCCCCAAATCTTCGAGATCCTCGCCTCCACCCCGCCTGGGCACGGCAACGAGATCCAACTCACTGATGCCATCCGCACCCTGCTCTCCGAGCAACAGGTGCTCGGCTTCCAATACCCCGGCCAACGCTTCGACATCGGAAACCCGCAGGGCTACCTTCAAACGCTGGCGGCGTTTGAACGATAGGTGTTCGCAAAGGTGCCGGGTTTTGGCGCGAATCATCAATACCATGTCACCAAGTCACCGTGTCACCGTGTCAAAAAAACAACAGCAACTTGGCATGCAGGTTCTCAGCAGCCTTCCCTGCCTCTTTTAACCACGTCATTGCGACCACTCAGTGGTCGCAATAACCAACCCAGCGGCACAGCCGCACCTAGAACTTAGAACTTCCTGCCATGCTCATAACAACCTACTCCCACGCACGTGCCGGACTCCTCGGAAATCCCTCGGATGGATATTTCGGCAAGACTCTCTCATTTACATTCAGCAACTTCTCGGCCAAGGTCACCATGTACGAGACCCCTGAGCTGGGGTTTGAAGCTGGTGAGGTGGATGATGCTTGCTTTGAATCAGTGGATGCCTTGCTCCACGAACTTCAACTCTTTGGCTATTACGGCGGAATTCGGCTGTTGAAAGCCACTAGTAAACTCTTCTTTCTCCATTGCCGCGAGCATGGGATACCTCTGCCTAAACGCAATTTCACCGTGCGCTACACCGCCGATATTCCGCGGCTGGTGGGCATGGCAGGCTCCTCGGCGATCTGCACGGCCATGCTCAAGGCACTGCAGTTGTTTTACGAGACCTCCATTCCAATGGAGATCGCCGCCACGCTCTGCCTGAGGGCTGAGCGCGACGAGCTGGGCATCCAATGCGGCTTGCAGGATCGCGTGGTGCAGACCTATCAGGGGGTGGTCTTCATGGACTTCAAGCAAGAGCTGGTGGAGTCCAGGGGCTATGGCATTTACACCCGGGTTGATCCAGCGCGGCTGCCCTTGCTGTATGTTGCTTTTGACCCCGGGCGGGCCGAGATCTCCGGCGTTTATCATCATAAACTGCGCGTCCTCTTTGAAGAGCGGGCACCGAATATTGTGGCTGCCATGTCTGAATTCGCTGACCTGGCTCAGCAGGCCTACGATGCCTTGATGGCAGGACGCACCGCGGATCTGCCCGCTTTAATTGATGCGAACTTTGACCTGCGCGACCGGATTTTCAATGTCTCTGCCACCAACAAAACAATGGTGCTGGAAGCACGCAAGGTCGGTTGCTCCGCGAAATTCGCCGGTTCCGGCGGTGCCATTGTGGGCACCTACGAGGACGAAGCGCAGTACCAAAAGCTCGTGCAGGTCATGACCGCCATTGGCTGCCAGACCATCAAGCCCGTGATTGTTTAGGGGTTAGGGTGCCTGCGGCACGTTCAAGGCGGCTTTGCCGCGTTCAAAGTTGCTTCGCAACGTTCAAAGTGCCTGCGGCACGTTCAAGTAATGCCAGGGAGCTGCCGCGAAGAGCTAATTTCCCTGTCACCTCGCAACCATGTCACCAAGTCACCGCGCAACCATGTCACCAAGTCACCGCGTCACCATGTCAAAACCGCGCAAGCTCCAGCCGCCCAACCCAGTGCCTGTCATGTGCTCCGCCCTTTTAATCTCGTAATTGCGACCACTCTGTGGTCGCAATAAGCCGCCGCCCTTCAGCCGCCCGTCACGCGCCCCGCCCCATGCTCACCACCCTCACACTCCTCTCCTGGCAAGCCTGGCTCACGATCACCGTGATCCTGGCGATTTTCATCTTGCAGGTCTTCACCCGCCTGCCAGCTGACTTCACCTTTCTCGGCGCTCTGGGGGTGTTATTGCTCTCGGGTGTGCTGAATGTGAATGAGGCGCTGGCTGGGTTTTCCGCGGCAGGCATGATCACGGTGGGCCTGCTGTATGTGGTGGTGGCTGGTGTGCAGGGCACGGGTGGCTTGAATTGGGTTGTCAAGAGTGTGCTCGGAACGCCGAAAACCGTGAGCTCCGCCCAGTTGCGCATGATGCTGCCGGTCGCGGGGCTTAGCCTCTTTCTTAACAACACACCGGTAGTGGCGCTCTTCATCCCGATTGTGAAGAGGTGGGCCAAGGCAATTCGCATCTCTCCCTCCAAGCTGATGATTCCGCTCAGCTATGCCTCGATCTTTGGCGGGGTGTGCACCCTGATCGGCACCAGCACCAACGTGATTGTGAATGGTATGTACCACGATCGCTACGGTCAGAGCCTCACCATGTTCGGTATCGCCGCCCTGGGTGTGCCCTGTTTGGTGGCAGGCATTGCTTACATGGTTCTCTTTTCAAAAAAACTCCTGCCAGAGCACCGCGGCCTTGCGGTTGCGTTTGAAAACGCCCGCGAGTATACCACCGAATTTATTGTTGAGCCTGCCGGGGCGATTGCCGGACGCACAATCACCAACGCCTGCTTGCGCAACCTGACCAACGGCTTTCTGGTTGAGATTGTGCGGGGCAATCGACTGATCACCGCGCCTCCTCCCTCCTGGGTGCTGCAGGGTGACGACCGTCTGGTCTTTGCCGGCGGGGTTGATCTGGTGCATGAGCTGCGGGAGTTTGTCGGGTTGCAGGTGGCTGATGAACAGATCTTCGAGCTGGATGCCCCTCTCCGGGATCGCTGCCTGGTGGAGTGCGTGGTCTCCAACACCTGCCCGCTGATTGGCAAAAGTATCCGCGAGGGACGCTTCCGTAACCTTTACAACGCCGGTGTGCTGGCAGTTGCGCGCAACGGTGCCCGGCTCTCCGGCAAGATCGGCGACATTACGCTCCAGCCCGGCGACACCCTGCTGGTGGAGGCGCACGCCGGCTTTGTGCCGCGCCAGAAAGACTCGCGCGATTTTTATCTGATCAGTGGCATTGATGACTCGGCACCGGTTGACAAGCGCAAAGCTCCGCTGGCGTTTCTGATCGTATTCCTGATGGTGGCGCTGGTGGCAGCCGGGGTGACCTCCATGCTGAAAGCCGCCATGGCCGCAGCCTTTCTCATGCTGGTTTGCGGGTGCTGCTCCTTTGGCCATGCCCGCCGCAGTGTTGAGTGGAATGTGCTGCTGGTGGTGGCCAGCGCGCTGGGGATTGGCTTGGCACTGCAGCGCAGCGGCGCGGCTGAGGCGCTGGCAAATGGCTTGCTGACCCTGTGCGGCAGCAGCCCCTGGCCAGCATTGGCCTGTATCTCGTTTGTCACGATTGTACTGACCGCGTTTATCACCAACAACGCCGCTGCCGCGCTGATGTTTCCGGTTGCAATCAACACTGTGGAGCGCCTCAATGTCAGTGTTCTGCCCTTTGTTTTCTGTCTGATGGTGGCCGCCTCCTGCTCCTTTGCCTCGCCGATCGGTTACCAGACCAACCTGATGGTTTACGGCCCGGGCGGCTATCGCTTCTCTGATTACATGAAGATCGGCATCCCCCTCAGCCTCCTCCTGCTGGCAATCTCCGTTGGCCTCGCCCCGCTCATCTGGCCGTTTTAGGGGTTAGAGTGCCTTCGGCACGTTCAAGGCGGCTTTGCCGCGTTCAAAGTTGCTTCGCAACGTTTAAAGTGCCTTCGGCACGTTCAAGGGGTGCCAGGGAGCTGTCGCGACCAGCCAATTTCCACGTCATCAAGTCACCATGCCATCTTGTCACCCCGTAACCATGTCACCAAGTCACCATGTCAAAAAACGCGCAAGCTTCAGCCGCCCAACCCAGTGCTTGTCAAGTGCTCCGCCCTTTTAACCTCGTAATTGCGACCACTCTGTGGTCGCAATAACCCTCAAACCAGCGGCGGTAGCCGCGGCTGAAACCAGCCCCAACGGGGCTCCTTAAACCAGCACCGAAGGTGCGGAATAAACCATGAACTACACCCTATCCCACCTAAAACAACTCGAAGCCGAGAGCATCCACATCATCCGCGAGGTGGCAGCTGAGTTCCGCAACCCGGTCATGCTCTACTCGATCGGCAAGGACTCCTCGGTTATGCTCCACCTGGCAAGCAAGGCCTTTGCACCCGGCAAGATCCCGTTTCCGATGATGCATGTTGACACCCAGTGGAAGTTCCGCGAGATGTACAAATTTCGTACCCTGATGGAGCAGAAATACCAGGTGGAGGTCAAGGTCTGGATCAACCCGGAGGGCAAAGATCGCATGAACCCCTTTATTCACGGCTCTGAAAAGCATACCCAGGTGATGAAAACCGATGGCTTGAAACAGGCACTGAACCACTATGGCTTTGATGCCGCCTATGGCGGGGCCCGACGCGATGAGGAGAAGTCGCGCGCCAAGGAACGCGTCTACAGCTTCCGCAACCAGTTTCACCAGTGGGACCCCAAGAACCAGCGCCCTGAGCTCTGGAATCTCTATAACGCCAAGATCAACAAGGGCGAGTCGATCCGCGTCTTTCCTCTCTCCAACTGGACCGAGCTGGATATCTGGCTCTATCTGCTGCGCGAGGACATCCCCATCGTGCCGCTTTACTTCGCTGCCGTGCGTCCGGTGGTGGAGCGCGATGGTGTCCTGATTCTGGTGGATGATGATCGTCTGCCGCTGAGAGCCAACGAGGTTCCGGCCATGAAAAAGGTGCGCTTCCGCACCCTCGGCTGTTACCCCCTGACCGGCGCGGTTGAGTCCAATGCCGAGACCCTTGAACAGATTGTCCAGGAGATGCTGCTCACCACCACCTCCGAGCGCCAAGGCCGCGTAATCGACGGCGACAACTCCTCCATGGAGGACAAGAAGAAGGACGGGTACTTCTAAACCGCCTAGGCGCATGGTGCGAACACCACTCAAACGCTTCCTTTTTTTAACCATTTTGCAACCACCGAGTGGTTGCAAACTCGTGGTTAAAACCAGGCACCACTCAAACGCTTCCCCTTTTAACCACGCCATTGCGACCACTTAGTGGTCGGAATATCTCCCCCGCTCAACCCCCAAAACAAAAATGCACAGACAAGCACACAACTACCAAACACCCGACCGCACGCTCATCGAAGCCGACATCACAACCTACCTCCGCCGCCATGAGAGCAAGGATCTGCTGCGCTTTCTGACCTGCGGCTCGGTTGACGACGGTAAATCAACCCTGATCGGGCGGCTGCTCTACGACAGCCACATGATCTATGAGGATCAGCTGGAGAAGGTGGCTAAAGACTCCAAGGTCTTTGGCACAACCGGTGACGACTTTGATCCAGCGCTGCTGACCGACGGGCTCAAGGCTGAGCGTGAGCAGGGCATCACCATCGACGTGGCTTACCGCTATTTCTCAACCGATAAACGCAAGTTCATTATCGCCGACTGCCCGGGCCACGAGCAATACACCCGCAATATGGTCACCGGCGCCTCCACCTGCAATCTGGCGGTGATCCTGATTGATGCCCGCTACGGGGTGATCACCCAGACCAAGCGCCACAGCTTTATCTGCTCGCTGCTGGGCATTAAACATGTGGTGGTGGCCATCAACAAGATGGATCTGGTCGGCTGGTCAGAGAGTTGCTACGAGGAGATTCGCCGCGACTATAACTCCTTTGTCACCCGCCTGAGCTTCGCGGATATCCAGTTCATCCCCATCTGCGCCCTGAAAGGCGATAATCTGGTCGAGCCCTCAGCTCACATGCCCTGGTATAAGGGCATCACCCTGCTGCACCATATCGAACGCGTCAACATTGCCGGTGACCGCAACCTGATCGACATGCGCCTTCCTGTTCAGTGCGTGATCCGCCCTGACCTCAACTTCCGGGGCTTCAGCGGCACCCTTGCCTCGGGTGTGATACGCACCAATGATGAGGTCATGAGCCTGCCGTCCCGCAAGTGCTCGCGGATCAAAGCAATCTATGGCGCTGATGGCATCCTGGATCAGGCCTTTGCGCCCATGGCAATCACAGTCACGCTGACCGATGAGATTGATGTCTCGCGCGGTAATATGCTGGTGCCAGTGCACAACATCCCCAGGGTTGGCAACGAGTTCGAGGCCATGCTGGTTTGGATGCATGAGGAGCCCGCCCGTCAGGGTGCCACCTACCTGATCAAACACACCACCAACATGGTGCCCGGTGTGCTCTCCCATATCCGCTACACGATTGATGTCAACACCATGCGCAAATCCGAGGAGCCCCCGGGGCGGCTGGAGCTGAACGAGATTGCGCGCGCACACATCATCCTGCACCGCTCGATTGCCTTTGACACCTATGCCAAGAACCGCTCCACCGGCGCGTTCATTGTGGTTGACCGCCTGACCAACGCCACTGTCGGCGCGGGGATGATCATCGACCGCGTCACCTCCGAGAACGGAGCGCCCGCGCCGGTCAGCAAGCACATTGTCAAGAGCCATAGCCTGGTCACCAGCGAAGAGCGCGAGCAGATTTTAGGTCAAAAGGCCGCGACCCTCTGGCTGACCGGCTTGAGCGGCTCAGGCAAGTCCACCATTGCTCAGGCATTGGAGCGCAGGCTGGCAGATCAGGGGCGCGCCGCCTATATTCTGGATGGCGACAATGTTCGTCACAGACTCAACCGCGATCTCGGCTTTTCCATGGAGGATCGCGCTGAGAACATCCGGCGCATTGCCGAGGTGGCGCGTCTGATGAACGACGCCGGGCTGATTGTGATCACAGCCTTTATCTCGCCCTACCGCAAAGATCGCGCCGATGCGGCAGAGATCATCGGTGCCGAACGTTTGATTGAGGTTTATGTGAACGCTGATTTAGAGACCTGTGAAAAACGCGACCCCAAGGGACTCTACAAAAAAGCGCGCGCCGGTGAGATCATGCAATTTACCGGAATCTCCGCCCCATACGAGCCACCCGAAGCTCCGGCAGTCATTGTCGACAGCGCTGCCAGCAGCGTCGAGCACTGCGTGGAACAGATCATCACGGCACTGGGATAAGGCAACGGTCTCAGGCCTTGTCGCAAACCCTGCCACCCTGCCACCCCGCAACCTGCCACCCTGCCACCACGCAACCATGTCACCATGTCACCAGGTCAAAAACGCGCAAGCCTCAAGCGCCCAGCCCCGTGCCTGTCATGTGCTCCGCCCTTTTAACCTCCTAATTGCGACCACTCCGTGGTCGCAATAACCCCGCGGCGCCAGCCGCGCTTAAAACCAACCAGCGGCGCCAGCCGCGTTTACTGTGGTTATTATTTACGCAATTTGCTATCATAAGCAGTTCTTTTGAAGGCCATGTTATGTTTTGAAAGCATAACAACTGATTCAATTGCGTAAATCCTTGTCAGATAACGACTTACAAGCCATATGGATTGAAAAATCCGCATAGTTTGCGGGGACGGAGTCTGCCTTGAAACAATCATCGCGCTGCGGCTCTGTAAATTGTGAGTTGTAAAAAGCGCAACACTTTGAACGTTCGCGGGGCGAACTTTGAACGCAGCGAAGCTGCTTTGCACGCTGGCAACGCCAGCTTTGAACGTTGCGCAGCAACTTGAAACGTGAGCGCAGCGAACCTAACCAGCGGCGCAGCCGCTGACCAAAATGAGTTTATCAACAAAACATCTGAACCCAAACCTGCAGGCAATGCACTTTGATCTCAAACAGATCGCTCTCAGGCTGCAAAGCGCAGTGCCGGAGATATCATTTGCCTTTTTGCTTGGCTCAGCACAGGGCGGAGTCGTCAAAGCCAGCAGCGATTTTGATCTGGCCCTCTATCTGCAACCGTATAAGCCGACGCTGGATCTTTACGCTGCCATTGAAGATGCTTTGGCTGATCTGCTGCCTGGTGTCAGGATTGATACAGGTTTTTTGAATAAGGCGGAGCCTGTTTATTGTTTTGAGGCCTTGAAGGGCACGCTTCTTTTTGCCAGGGACAGGGATCTTTACGCGCGTTTTTTTTCACTAACATGCAGAGAGTATGAGAGCCAGATGGCCAGTTACAAACGGCAATTGAAATATAGAAAGCAGGCCAGGCATGCGCTATAACGGGATTATTCAGAGAAAGCTGGCGTTGTTGAACAAGCAGCTGGTTAACTTGGAAGAGTACCTGCAAGGAGTTGGTTACGCTGAGTTCGCTGCAAGCTGGGCACACCGGGCCTTGGCAGAGAGGGCCTTACAGGTTTCCGTTGAAATTATTATTGATGTTGCCGTGAGGATTATATCTCTGGATGGCAAGGGCCCGGTTAGCAGTGCATCAGAGGCAATTGAGTGCCTGGCTTCCATGGGCGTTTTAAAATCGGCAGATCCTTATGTGAATATGGTACGCTTTAGGAATGTCATTGTGCATCAATATGAAGAGATTGACCCTTTGATCGTGTATACGCTGGCCACAACTAAGCTCACGGACTTTCGCAAATTCATTGATGAAGTCAGCGAGCTGGAGTAGAGTCGCTACGCTTCGTAAGTGGAGGCTGCCAGCAGAAAAAAGGAAGATTTTTTCCCACTAATCTCCGCGAATGGATAAGGGTATTTCATCCCTGCGTTGCAGGGTCGTTGATCACTTGAAATACCCTTATCTATGATAAGTTAAAAGCTCAAAACCTTAAACCAGCAGCTTGCTGCGATTGAACCCAGCGGCGCAGTCGCGACTGAAACCAGAGGCGCAGCCGCGGAATAACAACATTTGTGAAATTTGAAATTACAGAAATTGAGCGAGAGGCATTTCGTCGTATGACTCCAGCTGATAAGTTTCGTCTTATCTCAGAGATGCATATGCAGGCACGGGAATGGAAACGAGCTGCACTTAAGTCGCAGCACCGCGACTGGACAGATGAACAGGTTGATCAGCGCGTGAGGGAGATTTTCCTTTATGGATCAAGTTGAGATATTTCTTGTGTTCACCGAACGACTTGAGCAATCGGGCATCAACTACATGACCACTGGCTCAGTGGCCAGCATGATGTATGGTATGCCCCGCTTTACGCACGATCTTGACGTGGTCATTGATCTGTCGACAAATCAGATTGATGACATTATAGCCGTTTTTCCCGCCGACGATTTTTATTGTCCGCCTAAAGATGTTATTCAGATCGAAAGTCGGCGCCCCTTGAGAGGGCACTTTAACATCATACATCACACCACTGGGTTTAAGGCTGATGTGTACATCCACAATCGATCAGAGTTGCATGGGTGGGGACTATCTCGCAAGAAGTTATTTGAGTTACCAAATGCTAAGGGAATCTGGGTTGCTCCGCCTGAGTATGTGATTGTACGGAAGCTAGAATACTACCGTGAGGGGCACTCCGAGAAGCATCTGCTGGATATTGTCGGCATGCTTGAGGTGTCCGGTGAATTTATTGACCGGGATGTGATCAAGGAATGGGTGACCAAGCTGGGTCTCGAAAGACAATGGCAGGAAGTGGTTAGTCGCTGCGCTCCGTAAGTTGTAAGCGGGAAGAAACACTTTGTGAACCATGTGCTCTTTGTGGTTTCAAAACAACGCAGCAACATTTTTTACCACCCATTTTTTACCTTAATTTTTCCCCTGCAGAGGGGTACGCTTTGCTAATTTGAAACCGCAAAGAGCACAAAGAACACAAAGTAAAGGCGCTGCGCTCCTTGAGTTGCAAGTTTCAGCCCTACATTTACGTTCAAACGCTCAAACCAGCCCCAACGGGATGGCTCAAACCAGCGGCGTAGCCGCGCCTCAAACCAGCGGCGTAGCCGCGGCTCAAACCAGCGGCGTAGCCGCGGAACCCAACAAGGATTGACATGAGTGATCTCAGATGGAAACAGCGATTTTCAAATTTCGAGCGCGCGTATGCACTGCTTGAGAGCGTGATTGATCGGGATAATCTATCTGAGGTCGAGCGGGCTGGTTTGATTAAGTTCTTTGAGATGGCCTTTGAGCTTTCGTGGAAGCTGCTAAAGGATTATCTGAGCTCAGAGGGCTATGATGTCAAGAGCCCCCGGGATGCTATTAAGCAGGCCTTCCAGATCGGTCTGATCGAAGATGGCAGGCTATGGCTGGTTGCGCTGGAGGACAGGAATCTGACAACGCATACGTACGATGCCGAGACAGCCATCAAGGTCGAGCGATCAATTAAAGAGAGCTACGCGCCTTTGATCCGTTTGTTGTACAATGGTTTTAAGGACAAAGTAAAGCATGTCGACCGCTCTTGATAGTGCTACTCTGAAGCAATTGCACGCTGTTTTTCGCAAGTTCTCGTTATTGGAAAAAGTGATCTTATTTGGGTCACGGGCCAAAGGGACGCATGGTAAAGGCTCGGATGTTGATCTTGCTGTCAAGGGGCTCACGGACACAGATGCCGTGCAATTGTCGATGGAGTTGAACGAGGAGACGACACTGCCCTATTATTTTGATGTGATCAAGGTTGAGTCCATCTCAAGCCAGGAGTTGCTGGATCACATAGCGCGTGTGGGAGAAGTTATCTATGATACGTCCACATAGGGCGACTGAGAGTCGCTGCGTAAGTGGTAAGTTGTGAAAAGCGTAGCACTTTGAACGTTCGCGGGGCGAACTTTGAACGCAGCAAAGCTGCATTGAACGCTGGCAACGCCAGCTTTGAACGTTGCGCAGCAACTTTGAACGCACCGGAGGTGCAGTATTTGCCCACGAATCTCCGCGAATCTCTGTGCGCTTGTTATTTTTTTAACGCTAATCGCTAAAAATACCAACCGCTAAAACAGTTCGGTGATTAGTTATACTTGGTTGAAAAGTTGTTGATGCGGGAATTGTTAGTGGTTGTCTTAGCAGTAACATATTTGTTATGATTCAGAATGAATTGGGTTATTCAATATTACTGTTCCAGTTTGGAAAACGAAATTCTCGGTTTACCTGCTGGTTTACTTGCCCGTTATTTACGATTAACGGATCTGATGATTGAGTTTGGCCCAAATTTAGGTATGCCGCATACAAAAGCCATAGATGATGGTTTGTTTGAGCTAAGATTGAAGAGCAAAGAAGGAATTTCGAGGGTTTTTTATTGCACCCTCAAGGAAAGACAAATTTGCATGTTACATACTTTTATCAAAAAATCTCAGAAAACACCGGCAAAAGAGTTGAAATTGGCATTTTCTCGGCTGAGGGAGGTTAAAAATGAAGCACAATGATTTAAAGAAAAGAGCATTAAGTAAGAAAGAGGTTAGTGATGAATATAAATCTCTTGAGCCTGAGTTTACTCTGTTAAGGGAAATATTAAAGGCCCGCACTGTACAAGGTCTCTCTCAGGCAGATATTGCTGAGCGTATGGGCGCTCAACCTCCGGCTGTCACAAGGTTTGAATCATCGCTCACCAGCGGCAAACACTCTCCTTCTATATCAACAGTGAAGAAGTATGCTAAAGCGTTGGATTGCCGGCTTGAAATTCGTTTAGTGCCGGATGAAGGTCCATACCCTGCCACGGAAACTGCAGTCATGGCTTGTCATGAAGATACGTAAGTTGTAAATAATTTTTTCCCACGAATCTCCACGAAAGGATAAGGGTATTTCATCCCCACTGCGTGGGGTCGCTAATCGCTTGAAATACCCTTATCATCAGACGACTTTTGCATGACCTTATACGGTTTGCTGATGCGGGAATTGTTAGTGATTAACGACCCTGCGTAGCAGGGGAACAATTACCGCATCCATTCGCGTAGATTCGCGGGCCAAAAAAACGAAGTAGACTGTGACACGTGAGAAGATTTTTGCCCGCGAATCTCCACGAAAGGATAAGGGTATTTCATCCCCACTGCGTGGGGTCGCTAATCGCTTGAAATACCCTTATCACAAGATGGCTTCTGCATGACTTTATACGGCTCTCTGATGCGGGAATTGTTAGTGATTAACGACCCTGCGTAGCAGGGGAACAATTACCGCATCCATTCGCGGAGATTCGTGGGCCAAAAAAAAAGAAGTTGGCTGTGACACGTGAGAAGATTTTTGCCCACGAATCTCCGCGAAAGGATAAGGGTATTTCATCCCCACTGCGTGGGGTCGCTAATCGCTTGAAATACCCTTATCACAAGATGACTTCTGCATGACTTTATACGGCTCTCTGATGCGGGAATTGTTAGTGATTAACGACCCTGCGTAGCAGGGGAACAATTACCGCATCCATTCGCGTAGATTCGCGGGCCAAAAAACGAAGTTGGCTGTGACACGTGAGAAGATTTTGGCCCACGAATCTCCGCGAAAGGATAAGGGTATTTCATCCCCACTTCGTGGGGTCGCTGATCGCTTGAAATACCCTTATCACAAGATGACTTTTGCATGACTTTATACGGTTTGCTGATGCGGGAATTGTTAGTGATTAACGACCCTGCGTAGCAGGGGAACAATTACCGCATCCATTCGCGTAGATTCGCGGGCCAAAAAAACGAAGTAGACTGTGACACGTGAGAAGATTTTTGCCCACGAATCTCCGCGAATCTCTGTTGCGCTTGGTATTTTTTTAACGCTAATCGCTAAAAATACCAACCGCTCATATAGTTTGAATGTCGGTTATACCTTGGAAAAGTTATGCTGCGTACTTCAGGTATTGATGCGGGAATTGTTAGTGATTAACGACCCTGCGAAGCAGGGGAACAATTACCGCATCTATTCGCGGAGATTCGTGGGCCAAAAAACTAGTAGTTCAAGTTAGTTGGAGAAAAACATGCCAACTGAGTTACTCTATAAGGAAGAGGTTTATAAGATCATAGGAGCGTGTCTTGAAGTGTATAATGTTATGGGTAGTGGGTTCCTTGAGGCGGTCTATCAGGAGTGTTTAAGACGTGAATTTGATCTAAGGGGTATCCCGTATGTAGAGCACAAGCGTCTTCAGCTGGATTTCAAAGGAATTAGGTTGGATACAGAGTATGAGTCTGATTTTGAATGTTACGGGAAAATAATTCTGGAGATAAAAGCGGCATCAAAACTGAATGATGGCTTTCGTGCACAGACTTTGAATTATTTAAATGCCACAAAGCATAAGGTTGGTTTGCTTGTCAATTTCGGACATCACAAGACTTTTGAATGGGAGAGGTTTGTATTAACAGAGGATGTCGATTTCTGATGTTTAGCATGCGAGACGATTTTTTGCCCACTAATCTCCGCGAAAGGATAAGGGTATTTCATCCCCACTTCGTGGGATCGCTAATCGCTTGAAATACCCTTATCAGAAGATGACTTTTGATAAGTTTTGGCACTTTAAATTTTTAGCGATTAGCGACTCTACGCAGTAGAGAAAAAATTTAAAGTGCAATATTCGCGTAGATTCGCGGGCCAAAAAAACGAAGTAGACTGTGACACGTGAGAAGATTTTTGCCCACGAATCTCCGCGAATCTCTGTTGCGCTTGGTATTTTTTTAACGCTAATCGCTAAAAATACCAACCGCTTATATAGTTTGAGTGTCGGTTATACTTTGGAAAAGTTATGCTGCGTACTTCAGATATTGATGCGGGAATTGTTAGTGATTAACGACCCTGCGAAGCAGGGGAACAATTACCGCATCTATTCGCGGAGATTCGTGGGCCAAAAAAACGAAGTTGGCTGTGACATGCGATAAGATTTTTTCCCACGAATCTCCGCGAAAGGATAAGGGTATTTCATCCCCACTTCGTGGGGTCGCTAATCGCTTGAAATACCCTTATCATAAGATGACTTTAAAAAACAACGCAGCCTGTCTGCGTGCGACGCACAGGTAGACAACAGATTTTGCAACCCCTCTGTTTCTTGACCGCTAAAGCTCAGAGAGCGACAGCTGGCTTCTACCCTCAAATTTTTTTTCCGCATCATGCTTCGCTGAAAACTGTGCCCGACAAGGCTGTTACTCGGCACCTCCAGGATTTGCTGAACTTTATAGCTCTCGGACACTTGTTTTATTGATTTTCGCCCCTGCGATTTGCTATACTTGTAAATTCTTTAAAAGACACTGTTGTGTTTTTAAAGCACAACGCTTGATTTGATGAGTAAATTATTATTATATAACGATTTACAAACTATATGGATTGCAAAATCTGCATAGTTTGCGGGGACAGAGTCTGCCTTGAAACAATCGTCGCGCTGCGGCTCTGTAAATTTCGAGTTGTTAAAGGAAATATTTATGACGCTTAAAGCATTTTATGATTGGCAGACCAATGGTGGTGGTGGAGATGTCACGCGTTTGATTGACGTACTTGAACGGCTTGAGGTGGCTTGGTGTGTCATCGGCGGTTTGGCAGTGAACCATTGGGCTGCAGAGCCCGTTGTGACCGCTGATGTTGATATCGTTGTTGCGCTTGAAAAGGTAGAAGACGTGGTTAAGGCACTAACAAAAGAGGGATTTGTTGCAGAACATTTCCCGTGGTCTATCAATCTGAAGGGGCGGTCCAATGTCAGCATCCAGATATCGACTGAGGATCAGTATCGAGCTTATCCTGAACGATCAAGCCCCTGTGATATATGGGGTATATTGATGCGTGTCGCCTCACTTGAAGACACATTTAAAGGAAAACTTGCAGACTACTCAGATAAGACGCGCCGACCGAGTAAACGCCAAAAAGATCTGCTCGATATTTTGCGCTTAGTCGAATCGCATCCCCAGTTGTTATCCTCTGTGCCGGATGAAGTTCGTCAAACTTCCGCATTTCAAAACATATAAATGCAGAATATTTAGGTACGGCCCCTATAACCCTCGCTTCAGCTGCCGTTGATACCAGCGTGCAAACTTTTGGTCAACGCCAATTTTCCAAGAATTTTTTGCCCGCGAATCTCCGCGAAAGGATAAGGGTATTTCATCCCCACTGCGTGGGGTCGCTAATCGCTCGAAATACCCTTATCACAAGATGACTTCTGCATGACTTTATACGGCTCTCTGATGCGGGAATTGTTAGTGATTAACGACCCTGCGTATCCGTCTTCGTCCCGCAAGCGGGACTACGCCGTGACAAGTGGCAGGGGAACAATTACCGCATCCCTTCGCGGAGATCCGCGGGCAGAACCCCTTTGTGAACTATGTGCTCTTTGTGGTTTCAAAACAACGCAGCAACATTTTTTACCACCCATTCTTTACCTTAATTTTTCCCCTGCAGAGGGGTACGCTTTGCTGGTTTGAAACCGCAAAGGGCACAAAGAACACAAAGGAGAGTCTCTGCGCTCTGTAAAGTGGTATAAAGCGACGCACATTACAATTTACCAAGAAGTCATGACCTAGGTTGGCGCGTTCACGGCCAGCCGCCCTACAGTTAAAGCCCGACAGTTACGTTCAAACGCTCAAACCAGTGACGAAGTCACGGCTCAAACCAGCGGCGCAGCCGCGGAACAAACCAGCGGCGTAGCCGCGCCTCAAACCAGCGGCGCAGCCGCGGAACAAACCAGGCCGCAGGCCGACTCAAACCGCCAGCTAACATGAAAACAGTTAATAACATACTGGGTATTCTGCCTGAAGAACAGCACGGGCTGAAAGCCATCTTTGATGGTTTTAGCTCAGTAAATAACGTCGTGCTTTATGGTTCACGGGCTAAAGGCACGCATCGCAAGGGCTCGGACATTGACATAACCTTGAAAGGCGATGACATCACAACCCAACAGCTTTTAGATATGTGTTCAAAAGTTGATGATTTGCTTATGCCGTATAAAGTTGATCTATCGATTTTTTCTGATATTGACAACAAATCGTTGATTGAGCATATAAACAGAGTAGGCAAGGTAATCTTCGAGAGGTGATTGATATGCAGGACATTCGCTGGAAACAGAGATTTAACAACTTCCAAAGCGCATTGGCTGCGCTCGGCGAATTTGTCGACTTGGGCGAGCTTAACAAGTACGAGGAGCAGGGGATGGTCAAGGCTTTTGAATATACCTATGAGCTGGCTTGGAAAACGTTAAAAGATTTTTTAGAGTACCAAGGTGTTGCAGGGGTTGTTGGATCACGAGATGCATTTAGGACTGCCTTCAGCAATGAGATCGTGCAGGATGGCCACCTTTGGATGAGTATGATTGAGAGCAGAAATAAAACAGCCCATACCTATAACAAAAAGACCGCCGAGGAGATTGCGCTTGATGTGCGTGAACGGTTCTATCCAGCCTTTCGAGAGCTGGAGTCATACTTGCAGGAGAGATTATAGATTCATGCGGAGTATCACAAGATGACTTCTGCATGACTTTATACGGCTTGATGATGCGGGAATTGTTAGTGATTAACGACCCTGCGTATCCGTCTTCGTCCCGCAAGCGGGACTACGCCGTGACAAGTGGCAGGGGAACAATTACCGCATCTATTCGCGTAGATTCGCGGGCCAAAAAAACGAAGTAGACTGTGACAGGCGAAAAGATTTTTTCCCACGAATCTCCGCGAAAGGAAAAGGGTATTTCATCCCCGCTTCGCGGGGTCGCTGATCGCTTGAAATACCCTTATCACAAGATGGCTTTTGCCTGACCTTATACAGTTTGCTGATGCGGGAATTGTTAGTGATTAACGACCCTGCGTAGCAGGGGAACAATTACCGCATCCATTCGCGTAGATTCGCGGGCCAAAAAACGAAGTTGGCTGTGACCTGCGAATAAGATTTTTGCCCACGAATCTCCACGAATCTCCACGAATCTCTGTTGCGCTTGTTATTTTTTTAACGCTAATCGCTAAAAATATCAACCGCTACTATAGTTTGAATGTCGGTTGTACTTTGGGAAAGTTATGCTGCGTACTTCAGGTATTGATGCGGGAATTGTTAGTGATTAACGACCCTGCGTATCCGTCTTCGTCCCGCAAGCGGGACTACGCCGTGACAAGTGGCAGGGGAACAATTACCGCATCTATTCGCGTAGATTCGTGGGCCAAAAAAACGAAGTTGGTGGTGAGACGCGAGGAGATTTTTTTCCCGCGAATCTCCGCGAATCTCTGTTGCGCTTGTTATTTTTTTAACGCTGATCGCTAAAAATACCAACCGCTCATATAGTT
>JAQUCE010000043.1:0-18729 GCA_028686345.1 Kiritimatiellia bacterium | reverse complement strand
TGCTGCGTACTTCAGGTATTGATGCGGGAATTGTTAGTGATCAACGACCCTGCGTATCCGTCTTCGTCCCGCAAGCGGGACTACGCCGTGACAAGTGGCAGGGGAACAATTACCGCATCTATTCGCGTAGATTCGCGGGCCAAAAAAACGAAGTTGGTGGTGAGACGCGAGGAGATTTTTTTCCCGCGAATCTCCGCGAATCTCTGTTGCGCTTGTTATTTTTTTAACGCTGATCGCTAAAAATACCAACCGCTCATATAGTTTGAATGTCGGTTGTACTTTGGGAAAGTTATGCTGCGTACTTCAGGTATTGATGCGGGAATTGTTAGTGATTAACGACCCTGCGTATCCGTCTTCGTCCCGCAAGCGGGACTACGCCGTGACAAGTGGCAGGGGAACAATTACCGCATCTATTCGCGGAGATTCGTGGGCCAAAAAACGAAGTAGGCTGTGACACGTGAGAAGATTTTTCCCCACGAATCTCCACGAAAGGATAAGGATATTTCATCCCCGCTTCGCGGGGTCGCTAATCGCTTGAAATACCCTTATCACAAGATGACTTTTGCATGACCTTATACAGTTTGCTGATGCGGGAATTGTTAGTGATTAACGACCCTGCGCAGCAGGGGAACAATTACCGCATCTATTCGCGTAGATTCGCGGGCCATAAAAACGAAGTAGGCTGTGACACGTGAGAAGATTTTTGCCCACGAATCTCCGCGAAAGGATAAGGGTATTTCATCCCCACTTCGTGGGGTCGCTGATCGCTTGAAATACCCTTATCACAAGATGACTTCTGCATGACTTTATTCGGCTCTCTGATGCGGGAATTGTTAGTGATTAACGACCCTGCGAAGCAGGGGAACAATTACCGCATCTATTCGCGGAGATTCGTGGGCCAAAAAACGAAGTAGGCTGTGACACGTGAGAAGATTTTTCCCCACGAATCTCCACGAAAGGATAAGGATATTTCATCCCCGCTTCGCGGGGTCGCTAATCGCTTGAAATACCCTTATCACAAGATGACTTTTGCATGACCTTATACAGTTTGCTGATGCGGGAATTGTTAGTGATTAACGACCCTGCGCAGCAGGGGAACAATTACCGCATCTATTCGCGTAGATTCGCGGGCCATAAAAACGAAGTAGGCTGTGACACGTGAGAAGATTTTTGCCCACGAATCTCCGCGAAAGGATAAGGGTATTTCATCCCCACTTCGTGGGGTCGCTGATCGCTTGAAATACCCTTATCACAAGATGACTTTTGCATGACCTTATACAGTTTGCTGATGCGGGAATTGTTAGTGATTAACGACCCTGCGTATCCGTCTTCGTCCCGCAAGCGGGACTACGCCGTGACAAGTGGCAGGGGAACAATTACCGCATCTATTCGCGTAGATTCGTGGGCCAAAAAAACGAAGTTGGTGGTGAGACGCGAGGAGATTTTTTTCCCGCGAATCTCCGCGAATCTCTGTTGCGCTTGTTATTTTTTTAACGCTGATCGCTAAAAATACCAACCGCTCATATAGTTTGAATGCCGGTTGTACTTTGAAAAAGTTATGCTGCGTACTTCAGGTATTGATGCGGGAATTGTTAGTGATCAACGACCCTGCGTATCCGTCTTCGTCCCGCAAGCGGGACTACGCCGTGACAAGTGGCAGGGGAACAATTACCGCATCTATTCGCGTAGATTCGCGGGCCAAAAAAACGAAGTTGGTGGTGAGACGCGAGGAGATTTTTTTCCCGCGAATCTCCGCGAATCTCTGTTGCGCTTGTTATTTTTTTAACGCTGATCGCTAAAAATACCAACCGCTCATATAGTTTGAATGCCGGTTGTACTTTGAAAAAGTTATGCTGCGTACTTCAGGTATTGATGCGGGAATTGTTAGTGATCAACGACCCTGCGTATCCGTCTTCGTCCCGCAAGCGGGACTACGCCGTGACAAGTGGCAGGGGAACAATTACCGCATCTATTCGCGGAGATTGCCAGTCGCTACGCTCCTTGCCAGCCTAAAGGCATGGCCTTAACCCTGCGGGTTGATCCGTGGGCAAAAAACCTTAAACCAGCAGCTTGCTGCGATTGAAACCGTAAACCAGGCCGTAGGCCGGCTGAAACCAGCCCCAACGGGGCGACTCAAACCAGCAGCCGCAGTCACGGCTCAAACCAGCTCCAACGGGGCGACTCAAACCAGTGACAAAGTCACGACTCAAACCAGCAGCCGCAGTCACGGCTCAAACCAGCGGCGCAGCCGCGAACCAACCATGTCTTTGATCGAAAAATTTTCAGTGTATCTATTCTGGGATGTTGACCAGAGTGAGCTTGACCTCGAGAAACACCGCAAATTTATAGTTCAGCGGGTGCTTGGGCATGGTCAGATAAAAGACTGGCGTTTGCTCAATCGCTGTTATTCACTGGAAACCATTGTTTTGACAGCCAAAAAACTTAGAGCTCTGGATCCAAAAACGTTGGCGTTCATCGCCTGTATAGGCGAGACATCCAAGGAGAGTTTTAGATGTTATGCAGGCAGGCAATCAGACAAGATACACTGGATACCTTGAAGAGGATTCAGTTGCAACCGGAGTTGTCCGAAACTCGGCTTGTCGGTGGTACCGCGTTAGCCTTGCAGTTTGGTCATAGGCTCTCGATCGATATAGATTTGTTCGGTGTTTTTGATCGGATGTTGGATCTGCAGGAAATTCTTGGACGCTGCGGTTCCGTCAACCAAAAGCATCGTACTGAAAACATTCGCGTTTTTAATGTTAACGATATCAAGGTAGATGTTGTTTATTATGATTATCTCTGGTTGTCGCCTCCGCTTGAGGTAGATGGTGTCCGCATAGCAGAGATAACCGATATCGCTCCGATGAAATTGGAAGCCATCAATAGTCGAGGCAGCAAAAAGGACTTTATCGACATGTTTTTTTTACTTCAGCACTTCACTTTGAGTGAAATGCTGGATTTGTACCGTAGAAAATACCCAGCAGGCTCCGAATACCTGATTTTGCGGAGCTTGGTCTACTTTGATGATGCGGAAGACGATCCTATGCCGATAATGCTGAAGCCCATAGATTGGGAGGGTGTCAAAGAACGCATTAGAGTGGCGGTCAGAAAGCAGGCGTTAGCGTGAACCTGCATTGTGGAAAAAGTTTTTACCACTAATCTCCGCGAATGGATAAGGGTATTTCATCCCTGCGTTGCAGGGTCGTTGATCACTTGAAATACCCTTATCTACGATAAGTTAAAACCTTAAACCAGCAGCTTGCTGCGATTGAAACTTTAAACGAGGCCGCAGGCCGGATCAAACCAGCGACGCAGTCGCGCAACAGAAACACTATAGCGCTTTAAATTTTTAGTGATTAACGACTCTGCGAAGCAGAGAAAAAATTTAAAGTGCAATATTCGCGGAGATTCGTGGGCAAAAAAACCTTAAACCAGCAGCTTGCTGCGATTGAAACCTTAAACGAGGCCGACTTGTCGGGCATAGTTCCGCCATGCCACGGCGTAGCCTCGCTAGCGGGCGAAGCCGGGCTGCGGGACGACGCCTGAAGGCCGGCTGAAACCAGCCAGCTTGCTGGCGACTGAAACCAGCACCTGAGGTGCTTGCGCATTACGAAAAGCATTGCCGAGAACATGCTGATCAAGAGTGGAATTATTTTGAAAATCTGGAGTTAGATGAATGTATCACAAGAGCTCCCAAGGGATTGCATGAAAAAGGCGGCAAAGATCTTTGCCACCCCCATCAGTACCGGATACTAAAGCAAGCTGCGCTGGAGTCAAGTCATGTATTGAAACAGAATAAAGCCGATTTGCTAGAAGCGTCTGATTTCAGCAAGGTTTTTTGTGCTGTTAATAAGCTTGGTGGTGGGATTCACGGGATTGGCCCATTGACCATATACGATACCGCCCATCGAATTGGTTTATGTTTAAAGAAGAAGCCTGAGAAAGTTTATTTGCATGCCGGGACAGACATTGGAGCCCGCTGCTTCCTTGATAAGAAAAAGAATCGCGACCCAAAAATTGCAAACCGCGATTGTTTCCCGAAAGAATTTCACAAATACAGTGCAGCACATATCGAGAATATTCTCTGTATTTATAAGAACAGCAAAGCATTTCAGAGATTTAAGAAATAGATCTCACTTAATTTGAAACACTAGAGACGTGATTGTATCTGGCTGAATACCAACGCACACGCCGCTCGCAGAGCGGCTACTACACAAAACACAACATACTCAACCGCGCGCACCAAAAATCAGCGCAACTTTGAACGCAGCGACTTGTCCGGCATAGTGCCGCTTGCGGGACGACGCCTGAAGCTGCATTGACCGCTGGCAACGCCAGCTTTAAACGTTCGCGTAGCGAACTTTGAGCGCAAGCTCCGCTTGCCTTAAACCAGCAGCTTGCTGCGATTTAAACCTTAAACGAGGCCGCAGGCCGACTGAAACCAGCAGCGCAGCCTTGTTTATTGCCTTCATGCTAAAATGCAGCGAAGCCCTGACTTTAGGCAAAACTTTGAATATTTAAGGAATAATTATTTCCGACAATACAGCATCTCAATGGGCTGAATCAACGCATTCAGAGAATAATTCCCGTATAGCTAAAAATACGCTTATGTTATACATGCGTATGGCTGTTACGATGTCGATATCTTTTTATACGACTCGTGCAGTTTTGAATATATTGGGGGTCGTGGATTTTGGTATAACAAATGTGATTGGCGGAGTCGTCACCCTGTTCTCGTTTTTTGGGATCACGTTATCCACGGCTGCTTCAAGATTTTTCAATGTTGATTTGGGACATAATAATCTTAAGCGGCTTAAAGAGACATTTTCTCTGTTCTTGCTGATATACGTTTGCTTGTTTTTTGTGTTAATCATTCTTTCGGAAACGGTCGGATTATGGCTTGTCCAAAACAAATTAGCGATTCCCCCTGAAAGAGTTGTTGCTGCCACTTGGTTTTTTCATTGCTCAGTGGTTTGTTTTGTGCTTGGTGTGTTGACGGTTCCTTACACCGCTTTGGTAATATCGCATGAGAACATGAGTGCTTATGCCTGGGTTAGCATCTTTCAAGCTGTTGCAAAACTCGGTATAGTTTTTCTTCTAATAAAGTCTTCATTCGATAAATTGCTGCTCTATGGTTTGTTGCTGTGTTTAGTGACTTTTGTCCATTTAACAATTTACATCGTACTGTGTTACTTTAAATACCCGGAAAGTCGATATAGGTTTTATTTTGAGCGCAATCGATTTAAAGAACTTATGCAGTTTTCGGGGTGGAATATGTTTGGCACAGTTGCGTGGGCATCAAGCGAAATGTTGGTTAATATTCTTCTTAATAACTATTTTGGTGTTGCTGTAAATGCTGCGCGAGGGGTGGCGGCGCAAGTTTCCAGTGGGCTAGGAGCCTTTACGCAGAATTTTCTGACGGCAGCGCGACCCCAAATCACGAAGTACTGGGCGGTTGACGAACGTCAACATTTTTATGTTTTGATAAACAGGAGTGCTAAAGCAGGCTTTTATCTGTTGTTTTTTGTTTCTCTTCCCGTTCTGATTGAAACTGAATTTGTATTAACTCTGTGGTTGAAAAATGTTCCTGAAAATGCCATTGTATTTACTCGGCTTGTTGCTGTAAATGCTTTGATTACAGCTTTTTCATTTCCTGTGGTGTATGCTGCGCAGGCCACAGGACGGTTGGCGTTGTTTGAGGTTGTCGGTAGTGGAGTGCGCTTTCTGGTGTTCCCGCTTTCCTGGGTATTTTTAAGCTTAGGGTATCCACCTCAAATAACAATGCAGATTGCTATTGTTATAACGGCACTGTGCTTGGCGTTAAGATTGTTGATTTTAAGAAGGATTGCCAAATTACCCCTTTGGAGTTTTATTTCAAATGTTATTTTTCCAGCATCACTTATTGCGCTTGTGTCGTGTGTAGCACCTTTATGGATTTCAGCCAACATGACGATGGGGGTCAAACGTTTTCTGGTTGTCGGTTGCGCTTGTGTGTTGGCAACAGGTATATCAATTTTGGGTATTGGTTTAACAGGTGCCGAGCGGAACGCTTTTTGGAATATTGCAAAACGAAAATTTGGTCGCTAAATTAAATATATTCCAAAGGTAAAATATGATTAATATAACAGATAAGCAGGATTGCTGTGGCTGTGCGGCTTGTTATAATGTCTGCCCTGTTAAGTGTATAGAAATGCGGGCTGACTCTGAGGGGTTTTTATATCCATTTGTTAACACAGAGCTTTGCATTGAATGTGGACTTTGCTTGCAGGTTTGTCCCTTCATTAATCCGGGAGTGCGCGTAAAAGATCCGGATGCGTATGCCGCAATCAATAAAGATGAGTTCATCAGGATGAACAGCTCTTCAGGAGGCGTATTCTCTACGTTGGCAGAGAGTATAATAGTAGCAGGTGGAGTTGTTTTCGGCGCACGCTGGGACTCAGAGTGGGGTGTTAAACATGATTTTACGGAAACCCTTGAAGGGGTTGCCGCTTTTCGAGGGAGCAAGTATTTACAGTCTCGCATTGGAGATAGTTACGTTCGTGCGAAAGATTTTCTCGACGCTGGACGAAAAGTTCTTTTTTCAGGAACTCCTTGCCAGATAGCCGGGTTGAAGCGGTTTTTGCGGAAGGAATATACAGAACTGCTTGCTGTTGATGTTATTTGTCATGGCACCCCATCCCCCAAGGTGTTTCAGTCATATTTGGCTCAACTCGTTAAAGATAAAACTTCAAAAAGTAGCGAAATCAGAAATATTTCTTTTCGTCACAAGAAGAAGCCTTTCAGTTGGCACAATGCCGGATTCATGATATGGCGGAATGGTTCTACTGATGATGGCTACTACATTGAACCGTCTTTTCAGAACGCTTTTGGCAAAGGGTTTCTTGCGCATTTATATTTACGTCCTTCATGCCACAACTGCATGGCAAAAGGGTTAAGGTCAGGCAGTGATATTACTTTGGGCGATTTCTGGGGTATTGAGCATTATAAGCCCGCTATGGATGACAACAAGGGCGTCTCACTTGTTTTCACCAACACGTCGCATGGATCAAAGGCATATCGTGAGGTGAGTTCAAAGTTAGAGACTCACTGTGTTGCATATGAAAACGTAGAGCAGTTTTGCCCAATGCTTATTGCGTCAGTGAGTGCGCATAAGAACAGGAAAAAATTCTTCACTGAGTTTGCGCTAGAAAAAAATTCACTTGCTACGCTAGTTGCGCGCCATGGTAAAAAACCTCTTACACGAAGGTGTTACCTTTTAGCAGCAAGTGTCTTGTCGAAAGCTGGAGTCCTCCCGGTGCTGAGAAGGGTTAAGAAAGGGTTGTTATGAAGGTTGGAGTTATTACTTTTTGGTGGTGCCACGAAAACTATGGGCAAATTTTACAATGCTTTGCATTGCAGGAATACCTTAGAATACAAGGGCACTCGCCATTTTTAATTAAATATCGTGCCGATTCTCTTTTCGGAAAGCCTTCTAAAAAGGCTCTGTTGATAAGGCTGGTAAAGGAGCCTGCCTCTTTTTTCCTGAGTGTGAAATATCGGCTAGATGGAACTGCTGCTGAGAGGAGTGTCCGAAAAAAAAAGCTAATCATAAATCGTAATTTTGAGTCTTTCAAAAAAAAGTATATTGAATCGACGGAACACGTATATCGAACCTACTCTGAGATAAGTGACGGAGATTTTAACGCCGATGCTTATATTGTCGGAAGCGATCTGGTTTGGAAAAATTTTCCCAGTAACGACGATGGCAAAGTAATGTTTCTTGATTTTGGCCAAGCTTGTTCTGGCGCTAAACGGATTGCATATTCTGCCAGTTTTGGCCGTGCGTCTGTTGACCAAAAGTTTTTGGAGTTTGTTGCGCCCTTATTAAAGAGGTTTGACGGTATCGGCGTGCGTGAAGCTTCAGGAGTTTCAATATGTAAACAAATGGGTCGCTCTGATGCCGTTCATGTTCTTGATCCTACGTTGCTTCTGAAAAGAGATGATTACTTGGGAGCATTTTCAAGTGAAGTTGAAGACGTTCAAGGCTATGAGGATTCGGTGTTTGCATATTTTTTGCAAGCGAAGGTGGACATTCCGTGGGGAGAAATAAAATCTTTTTGTCAGAACAAGCAGCTGGAGCTTAAACTGACAACAGTATATTCAAATAAAGGATTCCCTGTGGGACTTTTTTTTGATCCAACTATACCTGAGTGGGTTTATATTATGAGCACGGCTAAGGCAGTTATTACAAATTCTTTTCACGGGACTGCATTTGCAATTGTTATGCAACGTCCATTCCTGGCGTTTTTAAGAACCGAAAATAAGGGGATGAATGATAGAATCATATCTCTGTTAACAGCATTGGGGCTCGAGTCTAGAATTTATAATAAAAATAATGGTGCCTTTTGTGATCAGTTGAATGTTGCTGTCGATTGGGAGTCGGTAAATATGCGATTGAGTTCTTTACGTGAAAAATCAATAGTTTTCCTGAACCGATTTTTAATGTGAGGGAAATATGCCATGAAAATGATACGAGGTTATGAATTCCCATGTATTCTTTTGGCTCTTGCCAGAAAGTTTCGTGCGTTTTTTCCTGGAATTTATTGGAATTTAAGGTCAAAATTACTTATCAAACTAAGCGGCATAAAGGTTGGTAAAGATTTAAATGTATATGGTCGGCTTTACATTAACAACCGCCGTAAAGATGAGATTGTGATCGGAAGTAATGTTGTATTACAGTCGAGGTTTGCTAATAATTTTGTGGGGTTGTTAAATCCCTCTGTTTTAGATACTCTTGGCGGCGGTAAAATATGGATAGGAGACGATAGTGGATTGTCATCCGTAATCATATCATCTCGATCAATGGTTCAAATCGGTCGATTTGTTAAGATCGGAGGAAATGTTAGAATTTTTGATCATGACTTTCATTCCTTGAACTCAGAAACTCGCCGTACTTCGAAGGATCATTTGCATATTAAGACAAAATCAGTCTATATAGAGGACGATGTTTTTATTGGGACTAATGCAATTATTTTAAAGGGGACACGGTTAGGCACTAGATCGATTGTTGCAGCAGGGAGTGTTGTTTTTGGGCTGGATGTTCCGCCTGACTCTCTTGTTAAAGGCAATCCGGCTAAAATAATAATTAACAAAGGCTGAAGCAATTTCCATTGAGCTTAGTCGCTATTATACCTATGAATAATAAATTTATACTATTTGTTTCTTTTCTTTTTGGTCTTGGATCTAACTTGTTTTTTCAAACCCCATTCGGCTATATTGCGTTATTGGATTTAACCTGTTTTTTTCTGGGCCCAATTTTATTTGTTACGGGATATAGCAAGTTTACAAAAGAAGAGAAGAAGATATTATTCCTCGGAGCTCTTTGGTTGTTTGGTTCATGTTACTCTAATTTATGGCGGCAGGAACCATTTGATTCCTCTTTAAAAGGGAATATGATTGTTTTTAATGCGATATGTATGATTGTAGTATTCATCTGGTTATTCAAAAGAACGCATGAGACCTTTTTATGGTTTGTTGTCGGTGCAGGGATAAGCGCTGTGCTTTCAATGCATGTGATGCAGAGTGCTTCTTTTTTGTTAACAGCTGAGCGAGCAAGCATCATGGGGATTGATAGTTTTGGATCGTATGTAGCGGACAAGTTGATTTTTCCTCTCTATGTTGTTTGTATATACACTTCAATTCTATTCCCTCTAAAGCATTACTTAAAACGTGCACTTCCCTGGTCCGCTATAGCCGTTTTTTGTTTTGCTGCAGGTCTGTTCTTGTTAATGCATGTTGGGTCTAGAGCAAACTTCGGTATCTATATGTTTGTTGGAATGTTTGTGTTGGCATATGCGTATTTCCCAAGCCTAATCTACTTTTGCTTAAAAAATATTTTGTTTTTAGTGTTGATGGGTGGACTTCTAAGTGTTCTTGTGTTTAGCGGATACAGGTATCTCGCAAGAACAGGCCAACTGGGTGAAAAAGAATATGAAAAGTATTATACTGAGATTGTTGATTCGGAAACGGGTGCTTTGGGAAGCAGAGATGATTTAATGCGTTCTTGGCCTTTTTTGAAAAACCATCCTTTTGTCGGCACTGGATCACGTAGTTATGATCAATGGGGATATTTAGAGGAAGTAAGAGCAGACAAGGAACCTAGCTTTCCATCCCATTCGATGATCATTTCATCATGGGTTCAAACGGGTGCGCTTGGGTTGATATTTTGGATCTATGTTTTATGGCTTATTGTTGAGTTTATTAGAAAACGACTTATGCTATTTGGTGAGTGGGCGCCATTTATGTTCCGACAAGTCCTTTACATCTTATGGTCTATACTTTTTTCTGGGTTTTCAATATATCGAGGCCTGATCTGTATGATGATTGCTTTGTGTGTGGTATCTCGTTCAAACCAATATATGCATAAAGTGCAAATCAAAATGAAAGGGGTAAAAACCCCCATGGTAAGACAGTAAAATGCATGGTTTAAAATGTATGTTTTAGTAAATCAGGAGCAGGAAACGGAGAACTTGTAGCATGGGGAAACCATTTTTTAGTATAGTAATTGTCAATTTTAATCATGGCAGATTTCTTGAAAGTGCTATACAGTCTATTCTTAAGCAATCTTGCAAGAAGTTTGAGTTGATAGTAGTCGATGGCGGAAGCAGTGATAATAGTGTTGAGGTTATTAAAAAATATTCAGCTCATATATCTTGGTGGTGTTCTGAGAAAGATAAGGGGCAAAGTGATGCATTTAATAAAGGGTTTTCGCATGCCAAAGGTAAATTTGGATGTTGGGTAAATGCCGATGATATATTGATGCCAGGTGCATTGGAAAGTGTAGAAAACTTCCTTAAAAAACACCCCTATGCTGAGTGGATAGGGGGAAGCACTGTTTTTGTTAATGCAAAGATGGATGTTTTGTGGTGCTCTCGTTGTATTAGGACAACGTCGAATTTACTTAAACAGTTCTCGCCTGTTTGTGTTAATGGACCAAGTTCATTTTTCTCATTATTAGCTTTAAATAGAGTTGGTGGATTTGATATTAGTCTTCATTTTGTTATGGATATTGATTTGTGGAGACGTTTTGGGCAAGCAGGGATTACTCTTTTTCATTTAAAAAAATATTTATGGGTGTTTCGGATACATGAGGAGTCAAAGACCGCTCATCGTTTTATAACCCACTCCGCATCGGCTGATTTTCAGAGAGAGAGGGAAATCATACAGAATAAGTTTGCACGCACCCGTTTCCTGATAATGCTAGATCAATATGGAACAAGGATTATTAGGCTCTTGTCGTTTACCTATCTCTGGTCATATATCGACACACAGCGGTTTAAGGGCAAGAACATTCGCAATGTATCTGAAAAACAGAATTAAATTCGTCTTTGAACAAAAGAAACTGATTTTCACTTAGTTGGGTATTTCCCAGCTGAGATCTTTTATGTTTATATCAGGTGATCTGTATGAAATTGTTTTTCAAAATTACCGTCCAAGTCATACTTTTTGTTTTTCCATGGCAGTTAAGACGTGTGATATTGTGTAAAATGTTCAAGTATGAAATTGATCCTTCGGCAAGGGTCCGCTGTGCGATTATCCTTGCGAAAAAGGTCAGCATGGAACCTCTAGCGCGAATAGGTAATCTTGTGATTTGTAAACCTATTGATTTTTTGAAAATGGGGGAAGACACTTCGATCGGATTTGCTACCTTCATTACCGGTATTCCCGGTGATCATTCATACTATTATAGCCATATGCGAGATCGTAAGTGTGAGTTGATCATTGATCACGGTGCTTGCATTACAGGTCGACATTATGTTGACTGTAGTTGCGGAATATACGTTGGAGCATTTACAACCATTGCAGGTTTAAGATCTCAGCTTATGACGCATAGTTTAGATGTGTACAAATGCCGGCAAGGGGGGGCGGCTATAACGATAGGCAAATATTGTTTCTTAGGTACACAATGCATTCTTCTGCCGGGGGCAACTTTAGCTGACTACTCAATTCTAGGAGCTGGGTCCGTAGTTACCAATAAACTAAAAGAACCTTGTTGTATGTATGCAGGCGTTCCCGCTTGTTTCAAGAAAAAGTTAGAGATTGATGATATCCCCTGGATGCATCGGACAACATCTAATGCCGAGAACAAACCTTGATAAAAGATTTTTGAAACACTCACTATTAACTATTAAACTTGCCATGTTGTTTGTGGCGAACTCGACGTAAGGCATAAAATTTAAGATATGGACTCATTGGAAATGAATAATCCCCCCAGTTTGGTGGGCAGTGATCCCTCTGTGATTGCAACTCTTCTCGTCCCTTTATTTAAGAGATTAGATCTGGAGAATATCCAGTGGGCAGTGTTGCGGGGATGGGAAGAATTGCCGCATTACACTAGGCATGATGTTGACTTTTTGATAGCAAACAAAGATATTAAGCGTACAATTGCAATTGCCGGTTTGGTGGCGCATGAGGAAGGATGGATTGAATACGGGGCTTTTAAATTTTCTAATTTGCGATCACATTGGTATCTTTTGGATGGTAAAGATGAAGTCTCGTATTTGCAGCTCGATTTTTTTACAGCGGCCTCCCTGCGCGGTGTTCTTTTTCTTGACAGTGGTCCGTGGTTCGACAAACGGAAGAGAAATAAGGCTGGCATTTGGCACATGACTATTGGTTATGCAGCATGCTGTACGCTGCTAAAAGAGTTGATCGCTAATGGAAAGATCGAGGGTGAGCTGCGGCATCGTCAAGTGCGTGAGGCTATTAAAGAGGATCGCGAAGATTACACGCTGGCATTATCGCAATCTTTGAATAATGTTGAACTGGTTAAGAAGATCGTGGCATGTTCTGAAAAAGAGGATTGGGCGGAGGCAGCAAAGCTCTCTCCCGCAATTCGGCGCGCTGTAATGCGTTTCAAATTTCGTAATCTACCTGGCATATCAATGTATATAATCGATGTGTTACGTATGCAGTTTTTTCCATACCTCCGATTGTTTATTGCATTTATCGGACCGGATGGGTGTGGGAAAACAACGATCGCTGATGCTATTGTCAAGCGTTTTGACCACCGCCCCTTTGCGGGCCTATATCGCATCCGATCCGATTTTGGTTTTTTCCCGAGACTGCGTGATATAAAAAAATTTGTCTGTAAAATTGTGGGCAAACACATTGAATTCCCGCCAGAACCTACCCCGGGCACAACGCATATGGGAATGAAACCGCCATTATCAAGACCACGGTCAATGTTTTACGTGTTCTACTATGGGCTGGGGCTGTGTTTAGGGCAAGTGAAATTGCTTTTGTGGAGGTCGTTCTCAGGAATTATTTTGGCGGATCGATATTATTTTGACTATTATTATATGCGCGGTCATATGCATTGTCCTAAATGGTATTTGAATTTAATTGGATGCATGGTTCCTAAGCCGGATATGGTTTTTGTTTTGGAACGATCGGCGGAAGAAATTTATGCGCAAAAGCCTGAGTTATCTGTTGAAGAAATTAAACGTCAACAGGAAGCAATTCGATTGTGTCTAAATGGTAAAAAATATGCGCGCATAATTGATGCATCTGAAGGTGTTGAAGCTACTATTGCAAAGGTGTCGCGTGAAATAGAGTTATGGCTAATCAGCAAAGGACGCAATTACGGATGAGTTCACGCTATCTGCAGTTAAATCTTTTTAACCAAGCTTTTGCAGCATACCCGAAAGGACTTCGGTTGTCAGGTGATATATGGCAAAACTATCCATTGCGGGGAGGGAGACGTTTAAGGTTCTTGTTGCGTACGCTGAATTATAGTTGTGCCGATAGATTTTTATTGTGCACATCAGAAATACCGCTGAAACGATACGGCTTTGACACTGAAAGTTTTTTTGCATGGATTACAGAGGTTCTTCATGAACCGTGCTGCCTGTGTTTCTTTTGGCCATCGCCTAAGCGGTCTACAGGAAGGTTTTATGCATATGCGGTTGAGCCGTCTGGAAATCAGATTGTTGCGTATATTAAGTTTGCGATATCAAATAATGATTCTGAAGCACTATATAGAGAGATAAATGCTAGCAAAGAATTGAATGAAAAGGGAACTAAGTGTTTTAGAATACCAAAGTGCTTAGCACACACAAGCATCAATAACAAATGTTTGGTTGCTGTTTTCGAACCGTTACCACCTAATTCTAAAAAAATTAAATTTACATTAGATTCCTGGGTAAAGGTAATAGGATTGTGCAAAAATGAGTTTTCCAATGAGATACATACGGTAGATATTGCGAAGTTAGGCAATGAACGCTGGTATAACAGTTTTGTTGAGCGTTCAGATGTGTGTTCTCCATTTGTAACGGCTGTTAAAAAAACATTTAAGTCGGGTGTTGATGTATGTCGAACTCACGGTGATTTTGCATGTCATAATTTCATGAGCGTAAAAGAATCACTGTGGATATTTGACTGGGAAGAGTTTACTGAACATGGGCCCTGTCTGGCAGATGAGATTTGTTTTTTTCTGTGTGTAAGGCGTTTTGAGATGGGCTGGCCCATGGAAAAGGTTTTCTATTCGTTTATCTGCTCTTATCTGGAAAAAGGGGATGTTGTTTGGCGAAGAGCACTTCAGGCTCTTGCTTTTTTGTTTGGTCTGAAAATTTCGATGGGCAAAGAGATGGTTGATTATTGGAATCAAAATCATAAGTTTTTTGATTTGCCTTACTGAGTTTAGTAATGAAAATATTACACATCATTCATGCATTACAAAAATCCGCAGGGACATCTCTGTTTTGTGTTGAATTATGCCGGCATTTAAGAGCAAGTGGTCATGACGTTCTGATTGTTTGTCAAGGTGTAGTAGAATATGAATGCGGTGAAGTGGCTGTTAAGGTGATTAGTGCTTGTGATCAGATAACGTATGAACCGGATATAGTTCACATCCATGGATTATGGGATTACTTTATGCATCAATCTATGAAATGGTGCCAAGAACATAACTATCCCTATGCTATCTCATTGCATGGCTGTCTTATGCCTCACGCTTTGTCTCGTAGCTACTGGAAGAAGAAATTAGCGTTGAGCTTTTATCTGAAGTCTGATTTAAAAAATGCAAAATTATTACACGTGACGAGTGAATTGGAGAAAAAAGAGTGTGATAAGTTAAGGCTTGGGCCTGAGAGTGTAATTGTGCCGATTGGGTGTGACCTCCCTATCATAACAAAACAAAGTAAATCTGAGCCACGGAGTGTCTTGTTTTTATCACGCATTTCCCCAGAAAAAGGGCTCTTTAATTTATTGCATGCTTGGGAAAAGATTGACACAAATGGGTGGCAGCTTGTTATTGCAGGGCCTGATTGGAGAGGGCATTTAAGTGATGTGCGTGCCTTAGTCGTAAGCAGAGGAATAAAGAACATAAGTTTTCCGGGACCAGTTTATGGTGAGGAAAAGGATGCCCTTTATAAAAAAGCAACTCTATTTATTATGCCTTCGTTCACGGAGAATTTTTCAGCTGTAGTTGCTGAAGCTTTGTCTTATGCTCTGCCAGTGATCACCACAAAGGGCACTCCATGGTTTGAACTACCTCTTGAAGGATGCGGATGGTGGGTTGATTTTAATGTCAATGGAGTCCGCGATGCTTTGGATGAGGCAATGCATCTTTCAAATAGTGAACTTGCTGCAATGGGAATTAAGGGACGCACATTAGTAGAACGTGAATATTCTTGGTCTGTGGTAAAAGATGACATACTGTCGATGTATAATTCAATCTTAACGATGAAGCCTGAGAAACAATGATAAAGGAGCATCTGTGAATAGCTCTTATGAAAGAATTAATCTTGATCTATCGGTTATAATATTAACGGGTAATGAACAAATACATATTAAACGCTGTTTGCAAAGCGCATCGCTGATTGCAGCTGAGATCTTTGTTGTTGATAGTTTTTCGGCAGATAATACGGTTGAGGTGGCTAAACAACTAGGAGCCAAGATTTTTCTAAACAAGTGGGAGAATAATTATGCCAAGCAGTTTAACTGGGCTTTGACAAATCTGCCCATAAAAACAAAATGGGTTTTGCGTCTGGATGCCGACGAATATTTGACCGCCGAGCTGGTTGCCGAAATAAAAGATAAACTATTGTCGCTGCCAGACGATGTTTCCGGTATTGTCTTTCCTTTAAAACGTATTTTTCTTGGGCGAAATATTCGCTATGGGGTTGGGCGTGTTATGTTATTACGCTTGTTTAAACCAAAGAAAGCCGCATGTGAGCAGCGTTTGATGGATGAGCACATTCAGTTGCTGGAAGGGCATTCCGTTGAGTTTGAAAATGAATTTGTGGATCATAACTTAAATGATTTAGCTTGGTGGACTACAAAACATAATGGCTATGCCTTACGTGAAGCTCTTGATATGCTGGATATTGAATTGGGCTTGCTGGGGCATGCTGTAAACGACAGCGGTAAACTACTCGGTGATCAAGCACAGGCAAAGAGGCTGAAGAAGCATCGTTATGTCAAAATGCCGCTCTTCTGGCGTTCAGCACTTTATTTCTTTGTGCGCTATGTTCTCAAAGGAGGGTTTCTGGATGGTAAGGAGGGCTTTCTGTGGCACTTTCTGCAAGGGTGGTGGTATCGCACTTTGGTTGATTCGAAGATCTTTGAGATTAAGAAAGCCTGCGGTGATGATGTTGAAAAGATAAAAAGTTATTTACTGTCAAAATATCAGATTGATTGCAATAAACAAAATCCATTTGATAAGGAGTGACGAGTCTTTAGTTCTAGCTCGTTGTTGTAGCGCAAATAGGTAAATTGTGTTGACTTCGGGTTAAGTTTTTACACCATGAATATGATTATTGCTATGTGTAATAAAGTTCTGTTGTTTTATTAAAGGGGACAATGAAAAAACTTATAATAAATGCAGATGACTTTGGATATTCATCACATACTGTTGACTGGACCATAAAATGCTTTAATGCCGGTGTTCTATCCAGCGCTACAATTATGGTCAACGCCGATGCTGCGGAACGTGCAGTGAGTTTTGCTAAAGCAAATACTCAATGGAGTTTTGGCTTGCACCTTTGTCTAACTGATGAGCGACCTGTTTGTCAGCCTTCGGATATTCCCAGTTTGGTTACATCGGATGGAATGCTGCTGCCAACACGAGTTTTTATGCTGCGTTCTATATTAGGGCTGATCAAACAAGCGGACTTAAAAAGAGAGATTATTTCTCAGGTGACACGACTCCATGAGATGGGTGTAAACATGTCGCATTTAGATGGACACGGGCATATGCACCGGATGCCGTTTGTATTGCGAACCCTGATCCAGCTAAAGGATGAAATTGGCTTGACGCATATGAGGCCAGCTCAAGATTTGTATTTCGCAAAACCACGGCTGCCTTTTGGTTCATGGCTCAATCAAACAGTCAACCGCAAACTGTTTGCCAATTTTAAATCGCCACATCATTTTCTGATGACAACTGGTAAGATCGGTGAAGAGGATTATGATTGGTTCGGCAGATCGATTCAAACTCTTCCAGAAGAGATGACCGAGATAGGCATTCACCCTGGCATCGATCAGCCCTGGCGTAAATTGGATACAAAATTTTTGCTAAATAAAGGCAAAGAAATACTTTTGAAATCAGGGATTTCATTAGCTACTTATAGGGAAATTAGGTAAAGTGTTCTTTATTTCAACAGAGATTTTTTATGATTGCAAGCCGAATTACTAATATTTCTTATTACCTTCCAGAGCAAGTTTTAACTAATGATGCGTTGGTAAGACTCTATCCTGAGTGGAGTGCCGAAAAGATACTTGAGAAAACCGGGATAAGCCAGCGGCATGTGTGTTCTGAAAATGAAACGGCCGGTGATCTGGGGGAGAAGGCGGCCACGAAGCTGTTTAAGGATCATTCTGTGGACCCTCAATCAATTGACTTTGTGCTTTTAGCAACTCAATCACCTGACTATTTTCTCCCAACAACGGCCTGCATTTTGCAAAACCGTTTGGGCCTTCCGACAACTGCCGGCGCGCTTGATTTTAATCTGGGTTGCTCAGCGTATGTTTACGGCTTGTCGCTTGCAAAAGGGCTGATTGCTGGGAAAATAGCAGCCAGGGTTTTGTTAATCACCGCAGAGACATACTCAAAGCATATTCATCCTATGGATAAGAGCACCAGGACAATCTTCGGGGATGGTGCCGCGGCCACTCTGATTTGTAAAGATGAGGTGGAGGGAATTTGTGACTTTGTGCTTGGAACAGATGGGAGTGGCTATGATAGACTCATTGTACCGGCTGGTGGGATGCGGTGCGCACGTTCTGCCGAAACAGCAATCGAATGTACGGATGATTCTGGCAATATTCGGTCACAAGATAATTTGTTTATGGAGGGGGTTGATATTTTCAACTTTACGATTGGAACAGTTCCGCGGATGGTCAAAGATACATTAGACAAGAACCAATGTATTGTAGATGATGTTGATCTTTTTGTCTTCCATCAGGCAAATAAATATATGTTGGATTTTTTGCGAAAGAAATGTAAAATTAACTCTGAAAAATTTTATATGAATTTTGAAGATTGCGGGAATACGGTGTCCGCATCTATCCCAATAGCGTTATCTCGAGCTCAATTGGATGGGACTCTCAAGCCAGGGATCCTTCGATCCTCAGGCACGCTCAGAATTCTGGCACTGTGCCGAAATTTCACCGAGCGTAAACGCTCAGAAGCAGAACTTTTACATTCTTTATCTCTGGTTCAAGCTGCACTGGAAGCCACCGCTGATG
>JAQUCE010000042.1 GCA_028686345.1 Kiritimatiellia bacterium | reverse complement strand
TTGCGCTCGGCCCCCGGCTCGCGGCACTGCTGCTGACCGAGCTTGCCTCTGATCAGGAAGCAATTCAACGCGCAATCATGATCGCGCCAGCTTCGGGCGCAGAGTTCACCCATCAGCTGCTGCAACGCCGCATGGTCAATGATATGGTGGCCTACGGCCAGGCAATTGAGAGCCGCGCCTCGCTCCTGGCACAGGTGCAGAGCGGCGGGGCCATTGATCTGGACGGCTATCTCTTCTCAGCCAAGATGTATGCGTGGATCACAGAGGTCGGAGCTCGGAGAACAGAGGAACATTCAACACCCGACAATCAACATCCAATATCCGGCCAGCGCTTACTCCTGATCCCCGGTGGACACAGCCCCAAAACATTCAAGGCAATCAAGGAGCAGAACACGACAGCGCAAATCTCAGAACTCCGCTTCCCCCCCTTCTGGAATACGGTCGGTCATGTTGATCTAAGCCAGCTGCAGGCTGAGGTTGTAAGTTGGATTGCAGCAGGTTTTTCCGCGGACTCTCGGTCAGCGCAGCTGCCGGAACTTCACAATCAAACAATGGATACACAGCTGATCAACATCACCCTCAATGGCGCGACCATCCGGGCTGCCATGGATCAGCCGCGCGGAGCGGTAACCGCCGGGGTTCTTTTCCTGGCGGGTTGGTCCGGCGACCGCACTGGTCCGCACCGTATGTTCACAGAGCTTGCACGCCAACTTACACAACACGGCCTTCTCTGCCTGCGCCCGGATTTCCGCGGCCGCGGACTGAGTGATGGAGCGCATGGCGAAGCTTCGATCCACTCAATGGCTGAGGACGCGGCAGCAGCATTGGCTGAACTTCGGATGCAGCTGCCGCCAGGCGCCCCGCTCTATGTGGCGGCCATCTGCTCGGGCTGCAAGGTGGCCATCAAACTGGCTGCCGCCCACCTTGATATCAGCAAGCTGCTGCTGCTCTCCGCCGAGTCCATGGGATCACTGCGCAGTGCCAAAACCGATGCCCATAAAACTAAAAAGGCGCTCCTGACCTACCTCAAAAAACTGACTCAGCTTGAGACCTGGAAAAAAATTCTGAGCGGCCGGGTACAGACCAAGATGGTCACCAAAGCGCTGGTTCAGCATGAGAGCCGCTCAGATGAAGAGGCAAAGAGCGAAGATCAGACACTCCGGATGTTCGCGCAATACAGCAACCCCGTACACTTTGTCTTTGGCGGCTCGGACCCGGATGCGCCCGGTTCCATGCAGGCTTACACCGAGTATTGCGCCAAGCACAGCATCCCCAGCTCGCTCCACCTCATCCCCCATGCTGGCCACAGCTACTATAGTGCAACGTGGAGCGCCGAGGTTTTTAAAACCAGTATTGAATTCCTGACGCAGGTTCAGCCTGAAGGTTAATGGAGCGCAAGGGCGTGCCTGTAACTTGAATGTAGAGTTCTCAGATTTTTTTACCCGCGAATCTCCGCGAATGGATAAGGGTATTTCATCCCAAAAACGCGGCCTCCAGGTCATACTCATCAAATCCGGTAATTGTCACCAGCACACGGTCGCCAACCCGGGCAGTTGCCGGGAGCCCTGCCACCATGGTTTCACCATCCACATCCGGGGCCTGACGCGGCAGGCGTCCATACCACAGCTCACCCTCCTGCCGTAAAAGCAACAGCTCATCCTCCCGCCCGATCAACAAGCGCAATTTTTTTTCCACTATTTGGGCCTGGAGCGCCATCAGCCGCTCGCAGCGCTCTTCAGCCACCTCCAGATCCGGCAGATCCTCCATCCCGAATGCGGCGGTGTCCTCCTCAGGCGAGTAGACAAAAACCCCCAGATGATCAAACTCTGAGCGTTTCACATATTGCAGCAGGTGCTCAAAATGCGCCTCGCTCTCACCGGGAAAGCCAACCAGGCAGGTGGTGCGCAGCACAATGCCCGGCACAGCCGCGCGCAGCCGTGCGGTTAGATCCTGGGTGGCGTCAACCGCGGCCGCACGGTTCATGGCGCGCAGAATTTCGGGGTGGCTGTGCTGCACCGGCAGATCCAGATATTTACAGATATGCCGGCTGGTGTTGAGCAGCTCAAGCAGCTCGGGAGTGACACTGGATGGGTAGCTGTAGAGCAGCCTGACACGGAAATCACCCTCAATCTGGTCAATCTGTTGCAGCAGCGACTCAATCGACGGCAGCTCCAGGCTGTCGGCACCGTAGTTCAGGGTGTCCTGTGAGATAACATTAATCTCCCGCACACCAGCCTCGACCATACGCCGCGCCTCCTCCAGGATGGCGCGGTCACTACGGGAGCGGAAATTGCCGCGGATCTCAGGTATTGCGCAGTAGGCGCAGCGATGGTTGCAGCCATCGGAGATCTTGAGATACGCAAACGGGCCACCAGTGAAGAGCAGGGTGGGATAGAGCGGATCAAAATTGCGGTGCGCCGCGCCCGCGGCTGCCATCAGCACCTGACTCTTGCCGGCTGCCACCTGCTCGACCAGCGGCACGATCTGATCCAGCTCATCAACTCCAAGAAAACCATCCACCTCAGGAAAGACCTCAGCCAGCCGCTCGCGGTAGCGTTGCACCATGCAGCCTGTCACAATCACCGCCCGGCAATCACCATTGGCTTTATGCGCGCAGGCGCTTAAGATTGTCTCCGTGGCCTCTTCGCGGGCCAGGTCGATAAACGCGCAGGTATTGATTAGAATAATATCCGCGCTCTCCGGCGCGGCTGCCAATTCAACTGCCCCGGATTTTAAATAACCAGCCATAATCTGTGAATCAACAAGATTCTTGGCGCACCCTAAACTGATAAAACCAACACTGACGGACATACAATTCCTCCCTTTATTTCACTAAAAATACCATAAACATGCAGGATACAGAAGACAGAAGATAGAATTCAGAAGTCACACGGCCACCAAAGCGGGCAGCTGACAGAGAGTAGCTTACACTGTAGGATGGTTGCATTTCTTAAAGTAGCTGCAAGCAGGATGCTTGCACTACTCCATTTTTACTTTTACATTAGAATTGCTGCATTGGCAGCCGCGCTGATCAAAGATCTTTGCTCTCAGGCGCGGCAGCTTTCATACTGAAAAGTTTATGGTTAAGAGCCCGCTGCTGCAGTAACAAACGCTACGCGTTTGGGGAACCGAAGGTAACTTCTCAATAACCGACCAGAAAACAAAGAGCACGCTTCCGGCTTCAGGTTTTGCAATAGCTATGCCCGGACAAGTCGAACTTTGCTTTTACGCCGGGAGAGTTGAAGCTGTGGTCACACCCGAACTGGAGGGTGTTAACCAATGGATATGGTTGAATAACGGAGCTGTCTCCGCTCCGGACGCAAGGATGACCAATATCTCATGCGCGCTTGATTATCCCGGCCAACCGGAGTGCGACCACGGTTCGCCAACAACACAATATCCAAAAGACGCTGGTCACCCTCTGGCTGTCAACAACAATGATGATGATGATGATGATGATGATGACGAAGATGGTGTGCTGGATTTATACGACAGCGACGGCGTGAGCGCGATGACGATTTTATAAAAATCTATCCATTTTCACCTTACACTGGCGGATACTGTCCCTGCCCCTCGCGTAACCCGAGTGCGTCTATCACTGTCACGCGCATCTATTGTTCCCCGCACCTGAAGACATGGGGTGATGCTGCCAAGACCGCACAATGCACCTCTGCTGGTCGCGGCGATGATGTCTATGTAGAAGGGCTTTTCGCAAGCACCACAGTTGGTGGCGATCAAATTATCTGGGGCTGGACTGAAGACAACGAAATCTACGCCAGAACCAACATACAATCTTCAGCCTGCGCATGTTTGGCGATCTGAACTTTGATAACACAATTGATGCAGCCGACTATGCCGCAGCGTCCAGCCTTACGGAACACGGTTGGGCCATGCCGGTTGCCGCCAACACCCTGCGCAAGGTTGAGCTCAAGACCGATCTGCTGATCCCCGGCCATCTGATTCTCTCTCTACCGGGTAGCGCGCAACTCCGCGTCTGGGCAACAGCCACTCCATCGGCCAACGACACACCGTTGCCGATCACTGGCCAGACAATTACAAACAGTGTTGATGGCGCGAGTTTCGGCGCGTATCCTAGTTCCATTCTTTATGTTGAAGCCATAGTTGCCATCTCTTTAACTTGCGTATTCGCGCACTTTTTACGAGCCAATTATAACACATGACAAAAATCTAAAGAATGCCTTATAATGGCTCTCATGAAAAGGTTGCTCACATTATTTGTACTGTTCACTGCTTGTTGCCTGCCGGCTGACGAGGAGAGCGACTACTTCTATTACGAGCCCTGGCGTTACGAATCCTATCCCTTCCCCGCTGATCCCTACTACCATAGCTATCAAAACGCTCACTACGACGGCTTGCGAAACACCCGCTACTACTATGTTTCAACCAGCGATTTCAGCCTTTCACAGCCCTATGGCGGCTTGAGCTTAGGATACTCATACGGCAGCTTCACTGGCAACGGTTACCCCTACACCCCCTGGTGGAGCAGATACGCGCTGATTTTTAATCTCTCTTCCAAAAAGATTCTCCAGTTGCCCGAGCAAGCAGCCACCCCGCGCATTGCCGGTGCCGCTCCTCTGACCTTTCAAGAGGATGAACCCAAATCCCCGCTGGAATTGATGCTGGACGAGTTCCTCGGCACCACGAACAAGAGTTCAGAGGTCGAAGACCAACCAGCTGCACAGAATTGATGAGGTAACTTGGCGGTCGGCTGCCTCGGCATCTGGGTCGACCTCGCACGCACTTCGATACCGATGCCGACGCTGATACCGACCCGCGTTATGGCGCACAATTAATACCAAGTAACAGTCAACAGCCAACAGTTCTGATGGAGGAGGTCAGCTGCTCTGCGGCTGACCAAATCGCGTGCCATGATCATTCGCTTGCCGCCCGGTAGCCGCCCGCATAGCGGACGACTTCCTTGCTGCGCGCCTTTGACGAACAAACACTCGGTGTCCGCTAATTGCTTCATCCTCCTTCGCCAAGGCTACGGCGGACATGCTGGAAGCAAATCTACACCCCGGGGCGCGCCCTTCACATGCCTGTTGCAGTATGCCACTCACAGAGCGGCTACTACACCGAACGGCAACCATTGCACTCCGGGGTGCAGCGCATGTGTAGTCGCTCTACGGGCGACATTGGTTTACGATGTTGTGCGACGATGTTGACCGACGATTGGGAGCATGCGTGGGCTCGTCAACCAGCATCGTCGCCGTTATCGTCAATCGGCGGCGCAGCAGAGCTCAGCGGCTCCGGTTTTCAACCGTGCATGTCCGATTGGGAATCGGACCTGCCTTGCTACTTCACAAAAGGCGCGACCGCTTCGATTCGCGCACTTCTCCACTCCGCCGCGCCGGGCGCGGATCTAGCCGCTTACCAAAGGCAAGCGCAGCTTTGCAGCTAGCTCATGGCGCCGGCGGCTGATCTTTATCCTCACAGGTACCGCATTTTCCGCAGCAGAAGGTCTCGACATTATTCTTGCTGGCCTTGAGTTTTTTGGCCTTGAAAACCACTGCCATGAAAAAAACAAAGCAGAGGTAAACAAATAAAATTACTAAAAGCGTGGTCATGATCAATCTCCAAAATCGTCGAGCATAATATCATCCGCATCCACACCAAGATCCAGCAGCATTTGGATCACGCACTGGTTCATGATTGATGGACCACAAAGATAGTATTCGATATCCTCCGGCGCCTCGTGATCCTTGAGATACTCATCATGCAGAATTTGATGAATAAACCCGGTGAAGCCCTCCCACTGATCCTCCGGCAGCGGCTCGGAGAGCCCCACATGCCAGGTAAAGTTGGGATTCGCGGCGGCCAGGGCATCGAACTCCTCGGTATAGAACATCTCTTTCTTAGAGCGCGCGCCATACCAGAAACTCATCTTGCGCTTGGTATGAATGCGCTTCAACTGGTCAAAGATATGCGAGCGCATTGGTGCCATGCCTGCGCCGCCACCGATAAAGACCATCTCTTTATCAGTTTCGCGGGCAAAGAAATCGCCATACGGACCGGAGATTGTCACGCGATCGCCCGGCTTCAAGCTGAAGAGGTATGAGGACATGATCCCCGGCGGGTAGCTGGTGCCCCGCGGTGGTGATGCAATGCGGATATTCAGCTTGATAATCCCCTCCTCCAGCGGATAGTTGGCCATGGAGTAGGCGCGGTAGACCTCCTCAGTGACCTTGGACTCATACTGCCACATGTTATAGTGATCCCAGTCTGCGCGGAATTTCTCAGGAATCTCAAAATCAGCGTATTTGACTGTGTGCGGCGAACACTCAATCTGAATGTAGCCGCCAGCCCGGAAGGGCACATGCTCGCCCTCGGGCAGCGTGACAACCAGCTCTTTGATAAAGGTGGCCACATTATCGTTGCTGATCACCTCACACTCCCACTTTCTGACTCCGAAGACCTCCTCGGGCACCTCAATCTCGATCGACTCCTTGACCGCAACCTGGCAGCTCAGCCGCACTCCGGCCTTGGCCTCTTTGCGAGTGATACACCCCTCCTCGGTGGGCAGCAGCACCCCGCCGCCGGAGAGCACCTTGACCTTGCATTGTCCGCAGGTGCCGCCGCCACCGCAGGCCGAGGGCACAAAGACCTGCTGACTGGAGAGCACCCCCAGCAACTTACCGCCAATGGGCACTTCAAATTTTTTCTCCTTATTGATGGTAATGGTCACATTACCGCTCGGCACCAGCCCCTTGCGCGCCAGCAGGATCAAACAGACCAGCACCAGAATAATGACTGTAAAGAATATGACACCAAAAATTATTTCGTTCATGCTTACATTCCTGAAAATGCTAAAAACCCAATGGCCATCAGCCCTGTGATAATGAAAGTCAACCCAAGCCCGCGTAAACCGGCTGGCGGATGTGAGTATTTCAGTTTCTCACGGATTGCTGCCAGCAGGACAATGGCCAACGCCCAACCAATCCCTGAGCCTGCGCCGTAGACCACGCTCTCGGTAAAGGTGTAATTGCGCTCCACCATAAACAGGGTTCCACCCAGAATCGCGCAGTTCACGGTGATCAGCGGCAGAAAGATGCCCAACGCGTTGTAAAGAGTCGGCGCATAGCGGTCGAGCGTCATCTCAAGGATCTGCACCATGGCGGCAATCACACCGATATAGGTGATCAGCCCGATAAAAGCCAGGTCAAGATTGGAGAGCGAGGGCGAGAGCCAGGCCAAGGCGCCCTCCTTTAGGATGTAATTGAAAAGAAGGTTATTCACCGGCACTGTGATGACCTGCACCACAACCACCGCCGCGCCCAAACCCATAGAGGTTTTGACCTTCTTGGAGACCGCCAGGAAGGTACACATTCCCAGGAAGAAACTCAGCGCCATATTCTCCGTGAAGATCGAGCGCACAAAAATATCAATCAATCCATTCATAATTAAAACCTTCCGTAAAGGTTAAGTCATTCAATGTCATTGGCAACAGGTTTAAGGTTTAACGTTTAACGTTTCAGGTTTAACGTTTCAGGTTTAACGTTTCAGGTTTAACGTCTGCAATCACTTTACAACTCTCGCACTTTAGAACTTTAGTTGCTACTATCTCAACTCCTGTCAAAAAAACAAGAAGTTCAGACAACCATCTTCATAAGTTGTTGAATGAAAATGTTTTTTGCAAGCAAGATGCTTGCACTACTCCATTATCACTTTTACAGCAACGTCTCAATAACCCTCTTTGGCGCAGCCTTCCGTCTTCGCACTTCGCAGCTACGCCGAACACGGAAAGGCTGGACAACAAACTTTGTTTCCCCAAACGCGCAGCGTTTGTTACTGTAGCAGCGGGCTCATAACCACTAACTTTTCAGTGAGGGCGAAAAACTTTCGCACACACATAAATTCATTTGGTTGCGGCGGATAGCTGCTTTAGAGCTTTAGAGCTCGAGCAGGGCGACACCGTCGCCCTACTCCGCCTCCTGCTGGGTGGTGTCAAAGGTACGTACAACCCAGATAAAAATCGCGATCAGGAAAAAGGCGCTCGGAGCCAGAACCATCAAGCCGTTGGGCTCATACCAGCCATTGTTCTTAACCAGCGGCAGGACCGAGAACCCCAGCAGGGTGCCGGAGCCGAACAGCTCCCTGAAGACTCCCACAAAGATCAAGACCACGCTGTAACCGGCGCCATTGCCCAATCCATCCACAAAGCTCATCAGCGGGGTGTTGGCCAAGGCATAGCCTTCGGCGCGCCCCATCACAATACAATTGGTGATAATCAACCCAACATAAACCGACATGCTTTTAGAGATTTCAAAGAAATAGGCCTTTAATACCTGATCCGCCACAATCACCAGCGAGGCGATAATGGTCATCTGTACAATGATCCGGATGCTGCTCGGTATATGTTTGCGGATCAAGCTGACCGATAACGAGGAGAAGCCTGTGACCAGTGTCACGGCCACACTCATGGCCAGCACAGTCTCCAGCTTACTGGTCACCGCCAGCGCTGAGCAGATGCCCAGAACCTGCAAGCCAATCGGATTATTCTTGAAGATCGGATCCAGCAACGTTTGCTTTAATTTGCTCATAGAGTGGCCTCCTTGCCCAATCTGGAGTTAACAAAGGGCATATAGCCCTCTTCAGAGAGCCAGAACTTGATTAAATTATCAACACCTTTGGTGGTCAGGGTGGCGCCCGAGAGCCCGTCGATCTGATACTTAGAATCTTCATCTCTGGGATCAACCTGCCCCTTCAGCACACGAAGTTTCAAGTTCATGTTAGCGTCAAAAACAGATTTGCCTTTAAAAGAGGCCAGCCACTTGGGGTTGGTGATTTCGCCGCCCAGGCCGGGGGTCTCTCCGTGGTCATAAAAACCCATGCCCAGCACGGTCTTGAAATCCGGCGAGAGTGCCAGAAAGCCGTACATGGTTGACCAGAGCCCCTTGCCCTCAACCGGAAAGATGTAGTGTGTAATTTCTCCGTTTTCCTTGGCGAGATAGACCGTGCGCGCGCCTTTGGAGGTCTCGGTTGAGAGCTGCTCAATTTTTTCATACTCAGCGAGGATCTCCTCCCTGGCAGCCCCTGGCTGGAGCAGCGCGGCGCTGACCAGCAGGTTCTTTTTAACATCCAGCTCCTTGTTGGCCTGCTGCAAAGGCTTGAGCAATATCGCGGAAACCGAGACCAGAATGGAACAAACCGCGCAGAGAATAAAAGAGACCAGCAGCACCTTGTTTGTTGATTCATTATTAAGCATAGCGTGCGCTCCTTCTCTTGACATTGGCCTCAATCACAAAGTAGTCAATCAGCGGCGCAACAATATTGCCGAGCAAAATCGCAAGCATCATGCCCTCCGGGTAGGCCACATTCAGGTTGCGGATCACGATGCACATCACTCCGACAAAACCGCCGTAGTACCATTTTCCGACCGTTGTCTGCGTGGCGGTCACTGGGTCGGTAACCATAAAGACCAGGCCAAAGGCAAAACCACCCAGCACAAAGTGCCAGAGCGGGTTGACAGCGCACATCGGAGCAGCACAAACTCCCTGGGCGTAAAGTATGTTGAAAAAGAGCGCTGTGACCACCATACCGCCCAGACAGCTGACTATGATCCGCCAAGAGGCCACTCCAATGGCAAGCATAAACACACCGCCCGCCAGACAGGCAAGGGTTGAGGTCTCGCCAATGCACCCGGGAATCCTGCCCAGAAAGGCATCCAGCATGGAGATGTCCGGCAGAGCAGTTGAGACAGCGAATTTACTCAGCGGGGTGGCCTGCGAGATGCCGTCAACCACTGTCCAGACCTTATCGCCGGATATCTGGGCTGGATAGGCGAAGAAAAGAAAGGCCCGCGCGACCAACGCCGGATTCATGAAATTCATGCCGGTCCCGCCAAAGACCTCTTTGCCGAGCACCACTGCAAAGCTCATTGCAAGGCAGAGCTGCCAGAGCGGGATCGAAGGTGGCACAATCAGCGGAAAGAGGAGTGATGTCACAAACACCCCTTCGTAGATCTCATGCTTGCGAATCATGCCGATCAGGATCTCCCAGAACAACCCTGTACCGAAAATCACCACATAAATGGGGAGAAACCAGGTCAGCCCATAGACAAACTTAGCCAGTGCGCCATCAGCCAGAGTCAAGCCAAGGGAGGTCACAACTCCGCCGCGCCAGCCGCTCAGCTCACCGCCTGCCAGAAGCGCCTGGTCGCCGATATTGTAAACGCCAAAGAGAACGCAGGGAACCAGGGCAAACATGACCAGGATCATATTGCGTTTAAGGTCAACGCTGTCGCGTACATGCACCTGTCCGGTGTTGGTCTCCCCTACATTGTAGAAGAAACTGTCCATTGCCTCATAAAAGGGATAGAAAAACTCGAGTTTTCCCCCCTCCCTGAAATTCGGCTCAATCTTATCAAGAAAATTTCTTAATAACTTCATGCACCCTCCTTGAAAATCACACCCAGAATCTGACGCAGCAGTGCGCCATAGTCATTCTTCCCGGAACAGGAATAGGTCATCAGTGAAAGATCCTCTTCATCCAGCTCAAGCACGCCCAGCCGCAGACACTCAACCAAATCCTGGGTTAACAGGGCTTTGGCTAACTGGGTTGGCAGAATATCCAGCGGCATGATCTTTTCAAAGACCCCTGTCGGCACCACGGGGCGGATGCCTCCGTTACGTTTAGAGGTAATATTAAGCAGCTTAGCAGGCAGAAAATGTGAGAGGAATGTTCCGCCGGCAGAGTGCTGGCTCGCACCAGGTCGAATCCAGCCCAGGAGCTTGCGCTCAGTATCCTCGGCCAGCACTGCAATTTGACAGTGGTAACGTCCCAGAAAGCGCAGGCTCCCCTCCATCCTGCGCCCGTTAAAGATGGAGCCGGAGATCACACGCTGCGGCTGCTCTTCGTCGTAGCGCCCGGCAACAATCTCCGCGAGATCAGCGCCAATGGTTGTGTGAATGATCCGCGGCTCTTTGACCAGCGGCCCGCCCAGGGCCACATAGCGTTCATTCCAGAGCTTGCCGGTTGCCAGCAACTTTCCGATAGCGATCACATCCTGCGCGGCAATGTGCCAGACACTCTTCAACTCATGCGCCGGGTCGATCATATGGATATGGGTTCCCACCAGGCCGCAAGGGTGCTTACCGCCAAACTTCATCGTCTGACACTGCTCCACGGGCGGCAGCTCAATCGCGAAGCTCTCATGCACAATGTTGTAGACTTTGGTTTGTGTGATACGCGTGAGCGCAATCAACCCCCGGGTGAAATCCGCGATATGCTGTTTGATCACAATCTCGGGGTTGAACCCCAGCGGATCACTGTTAATGGAGGTCACAAAGATTGAATGGGGTCGGGCGGTGAGCTGAGGAACGCGGGAGAAAGGGCGCTGACGAAATGCAGTGAAAAGACCGGAGGCGGCCAGAACTCCGATGACCTCATCAGCCTCAGCGCGCTTCAGCTGAGCGTCTGTCAGGGTCGCGAATTCGCATACACCATGCGATTCATCCACCTCGATCACAACCGATTCCAGAACTCGCCGCTGACCGCGGTTGATCTCCACCACCCGTCCCGGACAAGGGGCTGTGTACACCACCCCCTCGTTTTCCTTGGAGGCAAACAGGGGATCGCCGGTTTTAACCATCTCGCCGGTTTTGACACGGAGTGAAGGCTTGAGCCCAATATAATCCAAGCCAATGAGCGCGACTTTTTGAGTTTTGATCAACTCAGAGAGATCCTCTGCTGGCCGACCTTGAATCGGCAGATCCAACCCTTTTTTTATTTTGATCATAAATACCGCCTGCAAATCTTAGATATCAAATGTACCGGTTTTCAGAGCTTGATAGAGCCCTCTCAGTTACAATCCACATATTAAACCACAAATAGCCGCATTAGTCATGTCCACTGTTTGGTCTTTTTGATATTTTTATTACTAGTGTAGTAGTCGCTCTGCCAGCGACATATGCAGCTCGTAGGGCGACATCGGACGACGATGCTGTGCGACGATGTTGGTGGACGATTGGGATCATGCGTGAAATCGTCCACCAGCATCCTCGCCGCCATCGTCAACCGGAGGCGCGGCTGACCTCTGTAGATCCGCTTTCCAACCGGACAGTCCGATTTGTTGTTCACGCTTCCCTGTCACGGCGTAACAGCGAAGCTCGACTTGTCCGGACGTAGCTATTGCGAAGCCTGAAGCCGGAAGCGTGCTCTTTGCTTTCCGTCCGACTATTGAGAAGTTACCTTTGTTTCCCCAAACGCGGGGTGTTTGTTACTGTAGCAGCGGGCTCGTAATCACAAACTTCTGAAGGAGAGCGACGACCGTCCTTACATCACACAAACTCTTTTGGTTGCGGCGGAAAGCCGGCTTAGCTGCTTTGAGCCATCTTGCCTAGAATTTGATCACATCGAGCCAGCGCGCCTGGTCGCGGTTCATCCTGGCTGGAGCCACCATGGCCAAGGTCATGTTGGCGCTGGTCAGGATCTCGCCTGCCAGGCATTGGACATCCGCCGCGTTCACGGAGTTGATGTTTTCCAGGATGACCTCCGGCGCAGGGACGTATTGAAAATTACTGTATGATTCCCCCAGAAAATTCATCCGGCTGCTCATGCTCTCCAGCCCCAGCCGGAAGGTGCCCAGCAGATACTCCTTTGTGCGGCGCAGCTCCTCCTCATCCACCCCCTCGTTTATCAGGAGCTTCAGCTCTTGAATTGTCAGCTGCAGGGCCTTGGCAGCACGCCGAGAATCAAAGCCGCCGCTAATGGAAAAAATACCGCCATCATCAAAGAGCTGATAACCGGATTGAATGGAGTAGCAGAGACCTTGGCGTTCGCGCACACTCTGGAAGAGGCGTGAGCTCATGTTCTCGCCCAGCAAGCCATTCAGCACCCGCAGCGCAAAGCGTCGCGGGTCATGGCGACCGAAGATACGAAACCCCAGCACAGCCTGCACCTGAGCAACCCCCTTGCCTACCAACACCAGCGGATCCTGTCCAAACGAGCTGTCGAGCGGCGTAAAAGGGGCCACCTCACCGGCAGGCAGGGCGCCTAGGCGTTGGTCAACACAGCTGACGCAGGCATTGTGGTCAACACGCCCGGCAAAGGCGATCAGGGTTGCGCTCGCCCGGTAGCGCTGCTCTTTGTAAGCCTGCAAAAGATTGTGATTCACAGGGCTCAGGCTCTCCTCGCTGCCAGCCAGCGGACGGCCCAGCGCGTGATTACGGAACATAGCGGCCTGCAGTATTTCCTGAACATGATAGTGCGGAATATCCTGATACATCTTGATCTCTTCCAGGATCACTTCGCGTTCGCGCGCAATCTCATCTTCGCTGAGCAGGGAGTTCATGTACATGTCGGAGAGAACGTCAACCCCCTCCTCCATCAGCTCATACGGGAGTTTAACATAGTAGCAGGCACTCTCCTCCTGGGTGTAGGCGTTCATATAGCCGCCGCGCCCCTCAATCGCGCGCGTGATCTCCAGCGCATTGCGCGAAGGGGTACCTTTGAAAAGCATATGCTCCAAAAAATGACTGAAACCAGCCTGCGCAGCACTCTCATGTCGTCCGCCAGCCCTGACCCAAATGCCCGCAGCAACACTCTCCGCACCAGCATCCGAGGTGGAGAGCACTGTCAAGCCGTTGTCCAGCTTTGTCATTTTTACATTTTTCAGCATACTGCTAATTGGTTACGAAAACAGGCTGGAAGCCTATTCTACGTTAAGAAAACAGGCTGGAAGCCTATTCTACATTGCATGCGGCGCGCATGGCGGCCAAGGTTGTTTTACCATCATAGAGAGCCTTGCCCACAATCGCGCCATAAAGGTTGGAGCAACCCAGGCCCTTCAGGGCAGTCACGTGCCGGGGCGCACTAACACCGCCGGAGGCGATCACGTTGCAGGCGACGCTCCGGCAGATTTCGTGCATGGCCTCCAGGTTGGGGCCGCCAAGCATTCCATCTGTGGCAGTGTCGGTGTAGATAATGGTTTTAACACCAGCGTCTTCAACCAGGCGCGCCAGATCCACCGCGCGCGTGCCAGTTGTCTCCACCCATCCTTTGACCTGCACAAATCCATCCCGGGCATCGATCCCAACTGTGATCAGATCCCCGAACCGCGCCACCAGCGAACGCAGCGCGTCCACGCTTTCCAAGGCGCGTGTACCCAGAATAACTCTGGTCGCCCCGGCTTCGGCGAGTTGTTGAATATGGGCATCGGTGCGCAGACCACCGCCAACCTCAACCGGTATTTTCAGCATGGCGATAATCTGGCTGATGACCGCCGTGTGTTTGGGTTCGCCTGTGAAAGCGCCGTCCAGGTCAACCACATGCAGCTCCTCGGCCCCCTGCGCCTCCCACTCGAGCGCCTGGGCAATTGGGTCATCCGAGTAAACCGTCATCGCATCCGCGCGACCCTGACGCAGCCGAACACATTTCCCATCTCTTAAATCAATCGCCGGTAAAATTATCATTCTTAAAATCTCTCCAGTCATTTGGTGAACATAAAATTTGCTATTCTCTCAACTCCTGTCGCAAAAAACAAGCGGTTCGGGCAATAGTCAGCAATTCTAATTGTGACCGAAGACACGCTAAAGCGTGAACTACATACCCCGGAAACCGTATGTAGTTCACGCTTTAGCGTGTTCTTTGTTCTCTGATCGGTTATTGAGAAGTTACCTTTGTTTCTCCAAGCGCGGGGCGTTTGTTACTGTAGCAGCGGGCTCCTAATCACAAACCTCGCAGTGAGTGCGAAGACCTTTCACACATCAAACACGCTCACTCGGGTGCGGCGACCAGCTGCTTGAGTCTAAAGCACCCCTTTGCTGGAGGGAATACCCAGCTCACGCGGGTCGGCCTCGACCGCCATGCGCAAGGCTCTGGCAAAGCCCTTGAAAAACCCTTCGCACACATGATGAGCTTCATCGCCGTAAATCTGGCGCAGGTGAATATTCATCTTCGCCTCAACTGCGAGCGCCCGGAAAAACTCCTCCAGCAGCTTGACCTCAAAGTCGCGGATCTTCATGTGCTTTATAGGGCATTGAAAGACCAGAAAGGGGCGTCCGCCCAGATCAAGGGCCACCTCACAGAGTGCCTCGTCCATTGGCAGCAGAAAAAAACCGTAGCGCCGTATGCCCCTGCGCTCGCCCAGGGCTTGATTCAGAGCGGCTCCCAGCACCAACCCGACATCTTCAACGGTGTGGTGGTAATCCACATGAATGTCTCCTTCCGCCTCGACCGTCAAATCAATCAACGAGTGACGGGCGAAGATTTCCAGCATGTGATCAAAAAAACCAATCCCGGTTGTTATCTCAGAAACACCTGTTCCATCCAGGTTTAACTCAAGCTTAATCTTGGTTTCACGTGTGTTACGTGATTTTGACGCTTTGCGTTGCACGTCTCAACTCCTTCCTCAGCCCTTTTCCGGCTCTTGATATTTTTCATCGCGCTTCTTGCGCTTGGTCATTTCGCGCACGCGGATGACTAGGATGCAGACCTCATAGAGCAGACACATTGGCACAGCCATAATGATCTGTGAAACCGGATCCGGCGGTGTCAACACCATGGCCATGGCAAAGGTCAGAACAATGGCCATGCGCCGTTTTTTGCGCAGCCAATCCGATGAGAGAACTCCAATCCACCCCAGAACCAGAATAATCAGCGGCACCTGAAAGGCGATACCAAAGGCAATAATGGTTTTCATTACAATGGCAATGTGATCTTCGATCTTAAGAATTTCAACCTTGATGCCCATCCAGGCATTGATCTTCTGCAGCACCTGAAAAGCGATCTGAAGCGTCTGGGCATAAGCCATCCAGACACCACCCAGGAAAAGAACCGTTGAACCGCCCAGGCAAAACACAAGAATGGAGCGCTCGCTTCGCTTGAGCCCCGGAAAAATAAAACGCAGAATAAAGAAGAGCAGCGCCGGCAAACTCAAGGCAGTCCCGCCCCAGAGCATGATCTTGAGCAGTATATCCAGCCCGGTGGTCCAGGTCAGCCCCTGCACCATACTCATATTCTTATTGGCAGGTTCAACGAGCCACTCGGTTATTTTCGGAGAAAAGGGCGCGATCAGCAGCAGACAGCCAAACCAGGCCAGAAAGCAGCGGACCACGCAGGTGCGCAGCTCGAGCAGATGTTCAATAAACGGGCGCGGCGGATCGTTGTAGTCATCCGCTTTTCCGCCCTGAAAGGCTCCAGCACCAAAACGGCCGTACTTCATGATTTCTCCTCCGCCGATGGCGGGTGCGCCGCTTCTGCAGCCTCTTCCGGCGCGGGCGCGGGGGTGTCAACCGCGGCAACCTTACGCACGCTGTCGCACGCTGCACTCTCGGGAGTTTCCGACTCAGGGGCTGCGGCTGATGCGGGAGACTCAGGGGTGGTCGACGGCTGCTGAGCGTCCCACTCGGCCACCATATCCTCATTGCCGGGGTAGTCCGAGGTGTGCTCGTACGCCCCTGGATCGTAGTCATAGGAGGGCTGATAGGTCTCGTCAGAGGCTTGATCGCCCTCTACGCCGTCAATCCCGGCATCTGTTGTGTAAACTGAGATATCTTTTTCGATTTCCTGATCCATGCTCATCAGTTGCTCTTTAAATTCATCAGCCGCCCGACGGAACATCTCCATCGTGCGGCCTAACTTGCGAGCAATTTCAGGGAGCCGGCGTGGTCCAACCACTACCAGCACCACTGCGAAAAGCATAATCCACTCGCCAGCACCAACTGAGCTTGTCAGGAAAGCTATGTCAGGAATATAAAGCATACTCCAAAGCCCCCCATTACTCTATTAATCTTATTTCTGAAACAGTGCGAATTCGCCGCGACGGTTCAAACGCCAGGCGCTCTCGTCATTGCCGGCCACTGCGGGCTTTTCCTCGCCGTAGCTGATCGTCTGAATACGATCAGGCGCAACTCCCGTGTTCACCAGGTAAGAGCGCACTGCCAGAGCGCGGTTCTCGCCCAGCGAGAGGTTGTACTCATTGCTGCCGCGCTCATCGCAGTGACCCTCGATAATCAAAACATGGCTGGCATTCGCACTCAGGTGCCGTCCGATGAGGTCGATCTTGGCGATCTCCTGCGGCGGCAGCGAATAGCTGTCCAGCGCAAAGTACACCGGCGCAAAGGCAACACCCTGCACAGGGGCGTAGAGATCCCTGAAACTGGTTCCCTTGGCAGCCGAGTCGATGCCATCATAAACGTTATCAACCAAATTGGCGCTCTCGACCAAGGTGGGGCCGTCCCCGCCAACTCCGCCCTTCGCGCCTTTTGACTTACAACCAATAGTGGAGACCACCAGCAAACCTGCAACTGCAATGTTAATTATAGCGGCAACTCTCATTTTATGCATTTTTTTAACTCCTGTTATTTCAAAGCTACCATAGCTCTATGAAAATTTATCTCTGGAAAAGCGCAAACTCGCCGCGCCGATTCAAGCGCCACGCACTCTCGTCATACCCTACCACAGCGGGCTTCTCCTCGCCATAGCTGACAGTCTGAATACGATCGGACGCGACCCCCATATTGACCAGATAACTGCGCACCGCAATCGCGCGGTTTTCACCCAGCGAAAGGTTGTACTCATTGCTGCCGCGTTCATCGCAATGGCCCTCAATCACCAGCACATGGCCTGGGTTGGAGTTAAGATGCTGACCGACCATGTCGATCTTGGCCATCTCATTCGGAGGCAGCACATAGCTGTCAAAGGTAAAATAGACCGGTTGAAAGGCAACACTGTGCACTGGCTGGCAGGTATCCTGAAAAAGAGCGCCGCTGCTGGTTATCAAATCGCCACTCTCCCCGTAAACCTGATCAATGTCGCTCATACCGCTACTCGTCAAAAGCTCAGGCCCGCTGTATTCACCGGGGCCGAGCCCCAGTTGGCGGTCCTTCTGCCAGGGCCAGCGCAGGCCGCCACTCGCCGATTTGCAGCCTGTGTCCATGAAAACGAGTGTACTCATCAAAATCATATTCAATATTACTGTTATGCGCAGTGTGTGCATCATCGACTCCTTCTTTATTAGTTGCTATTCTCTATCGATCAGACCAGTCCGGCGACATCCAATTGCCCGGAATATTAGTTAAACGTACCGCAGGATCACCAAGGGTGTCAAGGATATACAGGGCGGAAGAGCGGCTGCAGACAATATGCCGTCCATCCGCCGCCCACGAGGGGTGCTCATACCCGCCCGTCGTGGTAACCAAAACGCATGAGGATTCACCAACACGTGGGTCGATCGTGGCGATCTGCCAGCCACCGGCACCCTTGGTGGCGTATACGATCCGTCCCTGCGCGCTCCAATCAGGGTTCACGTTCTCACCCCCGCGGTAGGTCAGACGCTGCGACTGCCGGGTGGCCACATTAACAATATAAAGCTGCGGGGTCTTGGCAACGTCGCTGACATAGACAATGCTGCGCCCATCCGGCGACCAGCAGGGACTGGCCTCCACCCCGTGGCTGCTCTTGGTCATGCGGGTCAACTGACCATCCGCAATCCGCAGCACATAGAGCTCGGGGTTACCCTCATACGACAGTATCAGCGCAATCTGTGCGCCGTCGGGCGAAACCGCCGCGCCGGTGTTTAATCCCTTAAAGGGCGCGAGGTTCTTACGACTCCGTCCGTAATCAATCAAGCGGTAGATCTCAGGGTAACCCCTGACAAAGCTGGTGTAAAAGATATCTCTGCCGTTCGGCGCCCACCGCGGCCCCACCGCGGCCACGTTATCTTTGGTGAGCTGCATCATGTTGTGGCCATCAGCGTCACACATGTAAATATCGGCGTTGTTCGGTGCGCGGCGGTTGACAAAAACGATTTTAGTGGAGGCGATACCCCTCTGACCGGCAATCAGACGCACCATCTCGTCAGCCAGGGTATGCGCCTGACGCCGAATCTCCTCGCGCCCGGTTGAAACCTTGCTCCAATTGAATGCTTTGCCAGGCCAGCTCACACGCAGCGAGCTTTGAATCCCGCTGCCAACATCAGCCACCTGGCCGCTCAGCGTGACTGAGCCGCCCCGTCCCGGAGCCGAAACCTCAAACCAGCCGGCGAGTTTCAAATCATTCTGCAGCGTTGCCACAAATAAACGGCCATTAGCCCCCGACACACTCAAAGCATCAAATGAGACCGAGTTCTTATCTGTGCCCTTCTTAACCACTGAGATCACGGGAGGGGCCGGGGCTGCGTAAACTGCTCCGGTTAACACCAAAACTGAAAGCAAAACCGGCCATACGAAAATTCTTAACATAATTACTCCTTGAACAAAGGCTTTATTATACAAAAAAAACCCTTAAATGAGCAAGACTGTATCGCTCTGTTTCCATAAATAATTCGCCTTGCTTTCAAACCGGGTTTAAAGCGATAATTAAAGGCATGCAAAAAGAGGGAGCTCATAAAAATATCTCTGTACTAAATAACATTCGCAACAGGATCCTGGTGGGAATCCTGCTCGCCACTCCGATTGTGGCCACAATCTGGATTTTTAAATTTCTGCTGGGCCTCTCAACCGCATGGATCCCGGTTAAGTCGCTGACAAAAATGGGCATCCCGTTCAGCGATTTTGTCATGCAGGGGATTGTGCTGTTGTGCGTATGCTTCGTCTTCTACATCCTCGGCTTTCTGGTTCAGAACTTCTTTGGCAAAAAGATCTACAAGCTGACTGACGCCATTTTCTCCAAGATCCCCTTTATAAAAAATATCTATGTTTTTGTGCGCCAGCTCTGTGAATGGGTGGCCAAAAGCCACAGTACCATGTTTGAATCAGTGGTGCTGGTGGAGTACCCGCGGAAAGGGCTCTACGTCCTCGGACTGGCCACAGCCAAGGCCCCGGAGGTGATCACCTCAAAGATCATTGATGAAAACAACGAGCCGCTGGAGTGCACCAGTGTCTTTATCGCGACCACCCCGAATCCGACCTCAGGGGTCTATGTGATCGTGCCTACCAGGGATCTGATCAAGATCAACATGGATGTGAGCACGGCCATCAACCAGATTGTCTCAGCCGGTGCCATCCTCCCTGATAACGGCGGTAGAAACCAGGAAAGCCCTTTGATGGAGCTGATCAACCGCTACCAGACAAAACGCACCACACAGGAGAGCCGCTCCGAGCCGTAAGTTGTACGCGGCAGCGTCGCGTGCCGCGAACAGTCGACCGGGGAAACTCGAAGGTCGGTTGAATCAACGTCCGGGCCGGCAAGCAATGCCACCGAGTCACATGGTCACCAAATCAAAAACTGCTTGTAGCCTGGAGTGCGGAGCAACTTGCAAGTGCAAGCCGACCCCCGCAAGCCGTGCCGTTCGGTGTAGTAGCCGCTCTATGAGCGGCATTGCGCTGACATGCTGTACGACGGTAGCGGATGACGATTAGAGCCCACGCTCTAAAAAATCGTCCACCGGAGGTGCTGCCTACCTGAATAAAGATTGCGATTAGGATTGAGATTAGGATGCTCATCCCTCATAATCACAATCCTAATCGTAATCCTAATCAACCAGCGATGATTATTACGACCCCGGCCGCGAGTTACAGGATGAAAAAAAACATGTTGAAACCCAAAATCCCAAATCTAAAATACTATGATAGTTAAAACCAATGCGGTTGCACTGCAAATCCGAGGGTGGTCAAAAACCTCGCATATGGTGACGTGGCTAACTGAGGATTATGGCAAGATCACCACTGTCGTGAAGGGAGCCTGCCGCCCTAAGAGCGCCTATTTAGGTCAATACGATCTTTTTTACACCTGTGAGCTGCTCTTTTACCGCCGCGGTCGCGATGGCACACACATGATCCGCGAGTGCACCCCCTTGCAACACCGCGAGCCTTTACGCTTCAACTGGCGCGGAGTCTGCGCCGCCGGCTACCTTGCCCATCTGACCGCCCGGGCAGCCACCGGCCATGAAGCCAAGGTGCTCTACGCTGACCTGAACCATGCGCTTGACACGCTCTGCGACTGTGATGCGGGATCCATTGAAGCCCTGATATTCTGGTTTGAGATGCGGCTGTTGCGTCATAACGGGATCTCACCGGATTTTAGAACCTGCCCGCAGTGCCACCCCATAGGCACCCAATGGCTGCGTTTTTCGATCGACTCCGGACGATTCGCCTGCGCGCATTTTGACGAAAGAGGTGCCGCTGTCCCCTCGGTCACCCTGCACCGTGATGTGATTAAATGCCTCCGAAGGTTCGCTGAATGCCACCATTTCAGAGCCCGACACTACACCCCGTTTATGACTCCGAAAAATAAAAATGACAAAAAAATGAATCTTGTGCTTGGATTATCGCGATTTCTTGGTATATTTATCATATTTCATCTTGATCTGCCAGCTGCTGTTCGCAGAGTGGCATTTGAGACTTTAAATACAAACCCGACGTCGATGTGCGTCACAGGAGAATAAGTTAACATGAAGTGCACACAGGTAATTCTCACAACACTGCTCTGCGCGTTGGTAGTCACAACCGGATGCAAGGAAAAAACAGACGAAGCTGCGCCAAGCAACGATAAAGTTGAAGTGCCCCAAAGCGCAGTCACAGCACCCGCCAAGCCGGAAGAGCCGAAAGACCCTAACGAAGTGGTTGCCTCCATCAACGGTGTCAAGTATATTCGCAAAGATATGGATGAAGTGGTCAATGCCATCATCAAAGCGCGCAATGTGCCTGCCGAGCAGATCGCCATGGCCCGCGAACACTTTGAAAAACAGGCGGCTTACAGCTTTATCATGAAGTCATTGCTCATGGCGCAGGCCGAAAAAGAGGGTATCAAACTCACGGATGAACTCCGCAAAGAGCAGACCGACAAGGTTGAAGAGCAGCTCAAAGCCCAGGACAAAACCCTGGCGGATTACTTCAAGGAATCCCCGATGGGCGAAGAGCGCGCCCGCAAGGAGTTTGAAGAGGGCATGCTGATTGATAAGCTGCTGACCGACAAGGTGATTGATAAAATCGAGATCTCCGATGCTGATGCGAACAAGCAGATTGAGGAGCTGACAGCTGCCAACAAAGAGCTGGAAGAGAACAACAACAACCTCGATAAGATCAACGCTGAGAAAAAAACAAAGATCGAGGATCTGAAAAAACAGCTCGCTGACGGCGCGGACTTTGAAGAGCTGGCCAAAGCCAACTCCGAGTGCCCAAGCGGGCAGCAGGGCGGCTCGCTGGGCGAGTTCACACGCGGTCAAATGGTAAAACCCTTTGAAGATGTGGCCTTTGCGCTGGAGCTCAACAAGGTCAGCGATGTTGTCGAAACTGACTTCGGTTATCATCTGATCAAGACCACCGCTAAATCAGCGGCTGTCGAAGCCAGCGGTGATACACCAGCTAAACCTGAGAGCGTGACTGCCTCGCACATCTTGATCAAGAGCGAGCAGGCGCAGCCCATGCAGGAGATCCCCTCCCTCGAAGAGCTGAAAAAAGATATGAAAAACGAGAAATCTCAAGCAGCGGTCCAGGAGTATATCGAGGCTCTTAAAAAAGATGCCAAGATTGAGACCATCTTTAAAGATCTCCCGCTCTGATGCGGCTGAGCCGCTTTGGTGTAAAAGTTTAATAGAAGAAGGCGCTGGCAACAGCGCCTTCTGTTTTTGAGTGCGGGATGGGAGATGGGCAGCTTTCCGCCGCCTATCTGCGTGCTGCGCAAAGGCCAGATCACTGGACATAGGGGGTCAAAATGGTTGCACTTTAGTTTTTGAAACCACAAGGAACACATAGCTCACAAAGATTACTGCGTTGTTTTTTAGGTAAAAAATGTTGAGGTAAAAAATGAGGAAACCCTAGAAACGCCGAACTCTGGCGCGGCTCTTTGTGCTCTTTGTACTGCTATCATTCATATTCTTGTTTTTTTGCACGTTTTTTATCTCTCACCGAGACACAGAGTTTTTTGCCCGCGAATCTCCGCGAAAGGATAAGGGTATTTCATCCCCGCTGCGCGGGGTCGCTAATCGCTTGAAATACCCTTATCACAAGATCACTTTTGACAACATGAATTGTATTTTTAGCACAAGACTCTGCGCTTAAAATTTTTAGTGATTAACGACTCCACAACGTGGAGAAAAAATTTAAAGCGCAATATTCGCGGAGATTCGCGGGCAAAAAATTGGTTGTGGCTATGCTGCGCTAGGCCCTTTGTGGTTAAAAATCAGCTACGCACCTCTTTCGTGCTTTTCGCGTATTTCGTGGTTAAAAAAAGAGGTACAGAAAAATAAACTAAGCCGTTAGCTTCCATTCATAGTGGGCACTAACCACGCAACACGCGCGCATAAAGCGCACATATAACGGTTATTCATAAAAACGGCAAAGATACTAAGTTTTCCACGTCTATGTCCAGTGGTCTGGAGTGTAATCATTCGCCTGCCGACCGCAGTCGCCCGCATAGCGAACGGCTTCCTTGCTTCGCAATCATCCACCGCCTGTGCTATTTTAAAAACAACAAACTTTGTTTCCCCAAACGCAAGGCGTTTGTTACTGTAGCAGCGGAGTTCTAACCACCAGTTTTTCAGTGAGGGCGACGACCTCCTGCACATCACACAAACTCTTTTGGTTACTGCGCCTAGCTGCTTTAGAACCCCCTATTGAATCTGGATGATCTTGAAGAAGGCTGCTGCGCGCTGATTGCGCGGCACAAGCACCTCGGTTGTCTCACCGCGTCCGGCAAAGAATGGCTCGTTGGTCAGCGCTGAATAGCCGCGAGCGGTCTTGCGCTGGACGTATTCGACCTTCCATGGCATGCCCAGGGCCTCGCAGACCATGACTTGGTATGCCATGCCGGGCTTTGTCCTGAACACAACCTTGACCATCTCCGGCATCAAGGTCATGGCCTCCACCGCTAACAGCGAGCGGGCCACCTCGATCAGGCCGGATTCAAAGATGTGACCGGATTCATCCACAATCTTGAAGCGATAGCTTGCACCAGGGACCAACCCAAAGGCCTCGACTGTATAGGTGTTGGAGCCAAAGCCGACAACCTGCTCCGAAGGCACCGTGGCCACCGACTTCCAACTTCCGTCGATCATGGCGTAGATCTCGATCGCATGCCTGCCATTCTCATTGACAGTGGAGACTTCGATCATAACGCGGCCATCAGCGGCGGCATAGACCCGCAAATCAAGTTGAGTTGAAAGCGGATGCACTGCAAAGCCAAAGTTAAGCGGCTCGCCCGGCAGAGCCTCCAGCACACCATACCCTGAGGTAATATTGTAGTTAATAAAGGCTGTCGGCGCATCCGGCATTGGCAGAGCACGGTTGCGGGTTGGGTCCTCGCCCGCCGGGACACCCACTAATGTGGCTTCAGCGCGAGAGACCAGGAGCGTCACAGCACCGGGTGGCACATCGGCGAAGTAATAGTAACCTTCCACATTGGAGTTGGTAGAAGCAACCGCAACTCCATTGACCGTCAATGTGACGGTCGTATTGGTGATAGGGAGATCGCCTTCACTGAGAAGTGCATTCCCATCTTTGTCCATAAACAACGATCCGTGCAGGGCAGCCGGAAGATAGATGCCAGCATACATTGTCAGGTGGGTTCCGCCTTCTGTCACGTCGATTTCAGCGCTCAATCCATCTTGGGCGACACCACTGACAGGCAGCCCAGCCGCGGTATTCTGAACCGTGAACGCATAGCCAGCCGGCGGCTCTACCGCAACCTGATATCTGCCAGGCGGCAAATCAGTAAACTGATAACTGCCATCAACACTGGTGACCGTTTGAGTTATCTCCACACTACTTCTAATCGACGCATCAAACAGACGCACCACTACATTAGAGACACCAGACTCGCCCGCATCCAACACACCGTTGCCATTATCATCAAGCCAGACACGGTCACCAATGGTGATGGGTGCAAGCTTAATTGTTATTTGGTAGTCTTCAACCTCGCCATTGAGCGCTATTTCATTGGGGGTAATTTTTTCAGATGTTGAAACTCTGAACCGAGCGTATATGGGTCGATCCACGACCGCATCGGCAGGAATTGCCACGGAGAGGTTAGAAACACCTGTCGTTCTCCTGCGTTGCCTGTAAGCCCAAGCATCCTCTTCATCATCAGTATTATATTCCCAAGTATGGGAGACGACCTCAGTGCTTCCTTCGCTGTCATCAAACACTCCATCTCCATTCCAATCAATCCAGGCACTCAAGTACGCCCATGTTCTTTGGCTATTTACAGGCTTTGAGCCTTCCGCGAAGGTCCAACTCACTGGAATTTCAACCGTTGTCCCCGAAATCATAGCCGGAAAAACGACACCGTCCTCGTCATTCTGGCTAATCCCGTTCAACCCATTCGCTGTATTGTTGTCATCCCCTTTTGCATCAGCAGAGGCGTTATGATTGGTATCGGCATCGATATGTGCACCGAGCCAAAAGAAATTATTGTAGTATGGGCCTGGGCTGGCACTCCCGTCCCTTTTAGTATCGATAGTGTGCTGTGCTTCGCCATAACTCAAAGGCGCATCGCCAAAGTCGTAAGCTCGGACATAGGTGAAAATTGCCACGGCATCATCGTCGGTCGTCTGCCCTCCGGTATAGGCCGGCGGAGAAATATTGACATTGTACCCATTTTTATAGCTCTGCCCTTTGAATGAATTTTCGACCACCTTATACGCGATTTCGATGGTTTTGCGCGAGTCACCCGGAATCGTCGCAATCTGGGTACCGCGGAGGGTGCGCTGATGCGGAAAATATAGCCAGGAGAACCACGCCGCACCCGGACCGCCAACTGCGGCAGTAGGGTCCACATTGTCCGGTACACCATAGCTGAGGGTAATGGTCAAGAGCATCTCATCTCCAGCCACCCGAACGATATCCGAACTCCCGGTGTTTCCCACATCAAAGGCCAGGGTTCCGGTTCCGTTGAACTCTGCTGGCAGCATTGGGGCGGGTGTTACCATCGGCTGAACAAGATAAGGGTTGTAACTCCCACCCTCAAGCTGGCCAAAGGCAGTTGCCAGACTCGTAAGCAAAACCGCAACACTAATTATTGTCTTTTTCATAGTCATTCCATAGAGTAAATAACGCATTTACGTGAGGTTTAGTTATCATAAAAATTCTATCTTTTCTGCATCGGCGTTGTTGTCAATGCGGCTCTCACCCCCACTTCCGGAGTCGATCTGCACTGTAATCGTGTAAAATCCTTCCGTTTCAGCGGACTCCCATCTGGCCTTGATGCCGAAGTAAGACATTTCGCCGCGTGGAATAATGATCAAGGAGCTGGCCGTGGTGAAAACATGATGTGTCTCTGTTTCTGAATGCACCCACTTGCTGTTTTCCATCGGAACACCGTCGAGTTCCGTCAAACTCGAGTCATATGGCTCACGCAGCATCCACCGAGAGTCCTTGGGTATCCGCAGGGTAATAGCCCCTTCCGTGTTCACTTGCCGCAACTCAACCACCCGTACGCGGAGATTGAAGTCAGCGGAGCCATGCATCACATTGGGCTGCGCCGTGATAACAGGGGCAAGGTCGCAAACCTTAGCAGGTACAAGCAGTGGATCAGGGTGTGCGCGCACCATGGCGGGATTGGGCATGTTGTCGAGATGATACTCAATCAAACCACCGATGATGTTCGTTCCGGTTGCATCGGATGGCACCTGCACATAGTAGGTGAAAGAGAGTGGATTCGCATCCAAACCTCCCAACAGCACAATTGCCTCGCCATCGGGATCGACTTCAGGGCTACCCCCGCCGGACGCGCTCTCCAGAGTCCAGCCTGCCGGGAGTTCCGGTATCCAGAGCAGCGAGTATAAGGCGCGGTCAGCAGGATATGTAAATTGACAGTTGATGGCCAGCAGCTCGCCAGGCGTGTACCCAATCGTCGAGTGGGTCGCTCGTACGGGCACTAGGCTGATAGTGAAGGTCTCACTATCGCTCTGATTATCGGGTGATGTGCCGTCATCTGTGACCGTGACTGTGACCGTATAAACTACGCCCTCTGTGCCGGCCTGCCCTGCTTCCGGCACCCAGGAGAAGACGCCGGTTTCAGTGTCAAAGGTTGAATTAGGTGGCGCGCCTGAGATGCTGTAGCTCAGGGTCTGCTCTGGGATATCGACATCCGTGGCCAGCGCGGTAAAGGTCAACGGCGTGTACTCATCGGTCTGCTGCGCTCCGATTGGAGCCAGCACAGGCGGATCATTAACCGGTATAACGGTCACATTGACACTCACCTCATCGAAGCCGCCAAGTCCGTCCGCCACCTGCAACACAAAGCTGTCACTGCCGAACCAATCCTGCGCTGGTGTGTAAAGGATCGTCGGAGAGGTTCCAGTGCCGCTCACATTCGCCGTGCCGCCGGTTGGGGCAATCAGCAGGGACCACGCCAAATCTGACTCGAGTTCTGGGCGATAGGGCTCACTAGCAGTAATCGCTGGTGCTGTCCAAAGACCATCTTCAAGCATGCTCACGTCCACCGAGGTGGCAGGCTCAATCAGGGGTGCGACCCAATGCCAGGTGAGAACCGCATCATTGTCCAGCACCCATGACACATTGGTGGAAGTGCCTGAAACGGGGGTAAGATTGGTCTCAGCCAAGGTCCAACCGATGCAGGCAAAGGTGCGCGTACCGGCAGTCAGAGGAGTATTGACAACCGCTGAGAGATTCGTTCCATGCAGATTGGTATAAACACCGACTGGCGGCTGAGATTGACCCGCAACAACCGAGACGATCTCATAGATATGCAGTTCAGCTAGAATCAGAGGGTCGGGGTTGACCGGGATAGTGAGCGGATTGGCCATGCCAGCCAGCATGTACTCGACCTCGGCACGCAAATCTTGATCTCCGGTTAAACCTTCCGGCACGCTCACAATATAGCTAAAGGTAAGAGGATTTGGGGTGTTCAGCGTCGAGTAGCCGAGGAAGATGATCGTGTTGTCCGAGTGATCAATCTCCGGCGTGGCTTGTCCTGAAGTGCTGATCAGCCCCCAACCTGCTGGCAGCAGCGGACGCCACAGCAGCGAGAGTAGATTTTTGTCAGCCGGATGCTCAAAGGTGCAATGTATCTCAGCTGTACGGCCTGCCAGATAGCCGAAGCTTTCATGGGTGGCGCGCGAGTCAACCACGCCGATGGAGAAGCTTTTGGTGTCGCTTAACGCAGCGGAATTGAGACCATCATCGGTCACAGTCACACTCACAGTGTAGGGTCCGGCAGCAGCTTGGCCAGCGGTTGGCGACCACGAGAACACACCGGTCAAAGGGTCGATGACCATACCAACATCCAGTGAGGCCTGATCAAGGGTGAAGGTCAAGATCTGTGTAGGCAGGTCAGGGTCGGAGGCACTCGCAACAAAGGTCAGAGTAGAGTGCTCGTCTGCCAGTTGATCGCTGAGTGCAGCCAAAACTGGCGGTTGGTTGGTCTCGACAACAGTGATGGTCAGCGTCTCGGTGGCTGTCAGCCAGTGCGGCTCAGCTCCGTTGTCTGTCACAGTCACAACCACATTATATATTATATCGCCCTGCGCCTCGGAGGGTGTCCAGGTGAAAGCGCCATCCGAAGTGATCTGCATCCCGGCGGCGAGCGAAGCCGCATCCAACGAGTAGCTCAGATTAAGAGGGGTAAATCCGGTGTTGGTGTAATCTACCTCGGCCTGAAAGGCGAGGGTTTCAAGCTCAACCACGGTGCGGTTGCCGATCTGTGGTGCAATCCAAACCCAGGAGAGCACTGCGTTATTGGCGAGGGTAATCTCGCAGGTGGAGCCAGTGCCGCTGGCAGGCGCATGACCGTCCAGCAACCAGCCTGCGCAGGCGTAGGTGCGGGCACCAACCACTGCTTCCGCAGTGTTCAGATTGGTCAGAACGCTCCCGTAAAAATTCGTGTAGAGACCCACTGCTGGTTGTGGTGTACCATAGGGTGAGATTATCTCCAGCGTATGCAGCGGCTTGAGCAGCAGTGGATCTGGCTCGGCCCATGTGCTGGCTGGGTTGGCCATGCCAGCGAGGTGATACTCAATCTCGCCGCGCAGCTCCTGAACACCCGTGACTTCAGCGGGAACTAAAACTGTATAGGTAAAGCTGAGCGGATTCGCATTAACGTTGCCAAGCATAACGATCGCCTCGCCATCAGGGTCAACCGCGGGCACAACGCCAGCTGATACTTCAGCAGCGCTGACCAGCTTCCAATCTGCTGAAGGCAATACAGGGCGCCAAAGCATTGAATACAGAGCCACCCCCACCGGGTGGGAGAAGGTGCATGTGACTGTCATCAGCTCTCCAGCCTGGTAGCCTAATGCCGTGTGCTCTGCATCTGCATCTGTAAGCAGCAGAGCATCTACTGGAGCGACCAATTCCGGGTTAGCCATGCCGTCCAACTGGCATTCGAGCTCGCCGGATAGCTCCCATTTGCCAACTACCCCTGAAGGCACATTGACAGTATATTGAAAAACAAGCGGATGGTTGTCAGAGAGTTCCTGAGAAAGAAAAATCACTGAAGTGCCATCCGGATCAACAGTCGGCCCTCCATGGCCAGTTGTCGCGCCTGCGAGCGGATCAAGCGACCAGCCAGCTGGCAACGACGGGGTCCAGAGCAGAGATTGTATCTGTCGTCCAGCGGGAAAAGCGATCTGGCACGTTACCACCAACTTCGCGCCAGCCACATAGCCTGCTGCTGACTGCGTCACACTGATGTCCTCAGCCGCCGCTGCGGGGCTCACCACCAGCGCACCCAGCAACACTACAGCCAAAGCCCGCATGAGGCCCCTCCCACCTGAAATTAGTCTACTGTGCATGAATCATCTCCTGGGGCGGAGGCGGCGTTTTGCCGCCCCCGCTTGAATAACTTACTGACATTACTGCTGCAGTTTGACGCGATAGAAGCTAGGCACCTCTAAACCGCTCTCATCCACATAGGAGTTAAGTCCCGAGGGATCAGCGACTAAACCGGTCTTGAACTCTGTAAAGTCAGCCGGTTTACCTTGCGCCCGCTGCAGTATGTAAGTGCGGCCCATCTCACTCGACCAGGAGACCTCCACGCCGGTGCCTGGTAATGGCTTCACGTTTACCATCCGCAGATATGAGGCCGCGTCGGTCGGTATGGTCCCGCAGAGATACTCTGCCAGGTTGCTCATGCCATCGCTGTCCGCATCGTCGCTAGGATCAGTAATCCCGTAGGTTGTTGCCCAGGAATCGGCCAGCCCGTTACCGTTAGAGTCCAACGGGATAATTGCCACTCCATCGTTGCTGGCAGCCAGTGATGCAATCTTGCTCATCCCTTCGAACTTGTACGATGCTGTGCTGCCCACGCAACAAGGCCGTGTCTCGTTAAGCGGTACACTGACCGTCAAGACAAGCTTGATCTGTGAAGTCGGCAGCACTGGGGCGTTCAGCAGCACGTTGGTGCCGGTGAGATCCAGTTCAGGGCTTCCATCACCCGAGATGCCGGTCACCTTCCAGCCATCTGGCACATGCAGGCGCCAGATAAAGCGCAGCAGCTTCGCGCTGGTGTTGTTCTGGAACGTAGTGGTCAGGGTCAGCGACTGCCCCGGATTGTAGGTAGTCAACTCCGAGAGGCTCACTGTGGGCTCCATCGCCATGGCCAGCATGCTCAGGGTATTCAGTGGGCTTGGGCCGGAACCTTCGCGGGTACTGGCATAGCTGCCATCCTCGCCATTCGGGTCCACATGGTAGCCGCCAGCACGCCAGTATTCCTGCACTATCGCAGCCTCGTCAGTATCGACCACCCAGTTATTGTTATGGTCCGCACTGTGGTGCCCGCCTGTGCCCACATAACCAGCGGCAGCTGTAAATCCGTCAGCACCAGCAGAATCCGGCTTATAACCGCCAGCACGCCAGTAAGCCAACACACGGTTAACCTCAGCACTGTCGATCTTGCGGAACTGTCCAGCAAACTCACCACCCGTATCGCGGCGGTAGTCCGCGCTGTGATAGCGGTAGATCGGCATGGCGGCAACCTCGGCTGTCAAGCCGTTGAAGCTGACTACAGCGCTCAGGCTGTTGCTCACACCCGCATTGCCGGGCACGCTCACAGTATAAGTGAAGGCGGCGGGGCTGGCCGGCATGACGGAGTAGACGATCGCGCCGCTCACGTCAACAGCTGCTTCGCCGTTGCCCAGTGTGTTGACCGCATTCACAGCCCAATCTGTCGGGAGTACCGGTGTCCAGCTCAAACTGGTGGTGTCTGTCCCAAATGCCAGGGTGTTGCTCACAACCATGCTGTCAGAGGGAGACCGGAAGCCCGGGCAGCTCTGCATCGCAGCGACCGCACCGATGGTGACCGTCTTCGTGTCAAACAGGTTGTCCGGATTTGTTCCGCTGTCCGTTACAGTCAGCTCGAAGCTGTAGCTGGCTTGCGCCTGCGCTTCCGTTGGTGTCCAGGAGAAGGCTCCGCTGGAGGAATCCAACGTTGCGCCTGCTGGTGCGCCCGTCATGCTGAAGGTCAGCGTCTGGGCTGGCAGGTCCTGATCCGTGGCCGAGGCTGTGAACGTCAGCGTATCGCCGAAGTTCACGCTCTGCGGCAGGACGGACTCTAGGACAGGCGCCACATTGACCTCAGCAACTTCAATTGTGACGCGCTGAGTGGCAGAGAGGTTGTCTGGGTTCTTCCCATTGTCTGTTACAACAACGTCGACCACGTAGGTTGCCCCGCCCTGCTCCTCGCCCGGTGTCCAGGAGAAGGCGCCATCCAACAGGCCCAGGGTTGCGCCCGCAGGATAGTTTTCGCCATCCACCGCCGCGAGCGTGTAGGTCAGCGTCTGCGTTGGCTCGTCCTGATCAGCACCGACGGCCGTGAAGGTCAAGGTCTGCTCCTCGTCGATTGTTTTCTCATTACCAGTCGGATCAAGCAACAGCGTGGGCGCTGCATTGACCTCGTTCACCGTCACAGTGAAGGTGTCGGCGGCATACAAAGCTCCGCTCCCGTTGTCCGTCACCGTCAGCGTGAAGGTGTACGACTTGCCGCCCTGCGATTCAATCGTCTGCCAACTGAATGCGCCTGTAGCCGTATTAAAGGAGATCCCTTCCGGCATCGCGGATTCTGATGTGCAAACCAGACTGAAGGTCAGCGTCTGGGCGACGAGGTCGGCCGCCGTGTCTGTGGCCTGTGCGGTGAAGGTCGAAGGAGCCGACTGCTCGTCCGTTGTCCAGTCCGCGACATCGGTCAGCACGGGCGTACTGTTCTCAATGTTAAAGTCCGCGCTGGTCGCTGTCGGTAATTCTGCGGTCGAAGCCTTCAGCGTGTAGCCGTTACCGGTACCCTTGATGATGGCGAGGTCTGCGAAGGTCGCTACACCACTTTGGACCACGACACTCTTTGTCCCAGCCAACTCGCCCGCCACCGGCTCGCCGGGATTGGTTCCAATTGCCAGTGCGATGCTACCGTTGAACTGCGTTGCGATCTCCCCGATCGCGTTCTTAACAGTGACCTCGACCTGCGACAGTGCCGCTCCGAGGAACGCGTCAGCAGGCTGCACTGTGAACTCGAGTCCGACCGGCAGGTAGTATACGGGTGCCAGGTTCGGCTGGAAGCCGATGTCTGTGCTCGTGTCCTCACCGTCGCCCAGCCAGGGGCTGAAGTCGATGCTATCTGTGACGATCACGCCATTGCCTCCAGGGTTGCTCCCATGTGCCGGGCCCTGTGCGCTACCCCACCAGTTAAGCATCGCATCTGTTACAATGTCTGCACCACCCGTAGAAGAGATTCCCTTCGTGTTGCCGCTCAGATCGTTGTAGCTTGCGACCACAGTCAAGGTCTTGTCCGACGTTGAGATCTTTTCTACGCTGATCGCGGTTACATAACCGGAAACAATGTTGCTGCTGAGGTTGACGTATGTCGGGCTCTTATCGCTTGCGAACAGGTACTGGTTAGCGATGTAGATGCCGGTACCGTCTCCCGTATCGAGGGCGGCGCTGGCCGTGCTCGTAAGTTCGTTGCACTCGATATGCAGCGGTTTCTCGGCTGTCCCGTTGCCGAACACCATCATGCCAATGCCGTACTTGGTGGAGTTGACGCGGTTGCCTCTGACCGTGAAGCCGTTCGCATACGACCAGCCCAAGAGCATACCGACTGACTGACTGCCGGGCTCGGCCCAGGAAACACCGGATGAGAGCGTGATGATGTTGCCCTCGACAAAGGAGTCCGAATTTGCCAGACGGGTGTAGATGCCCACGGTGCCACTATAAGCCTCCAGTCCGTTGTCCGTGATGATATTATTAAGTATCTCGACTGGCCGTCCTGCCGAGTCGCTGTTGTTGAACTGGATGGCTCGAGGTTGGCCGCTGTACACGCCAGTTCCAGCGTTGTATCCCCAGCAACCGGGGTAGTTGCCGATCTCGCTCAGGGTGTTGCCGTTGATTTTCACCAGCCCTGCCGGTGTCGAGGCGTCAGGTCCCACCACAATTCCCTGGAAGGCGCGAACAATCGTGTTGTTGAGCACCTGTCCCTGTCCGGCCATGGATATGCCGTGATTCAGGCCGACCTGCTCAATGCGAGAGTTCTCAATCAAAGTACCGGAAACTTGTGCGGGCCATACGGAGATGCCGCGGCGATATGGGTAAAGGATGTGAACGTTGTCCACATGGAGGTTATTCCACGTCCCGCCACCGCCTGGGTAGCTCGCGTCGGCCGTGACAATGCCCGAGCGGAAGTTGTTTTTAGCTGCGGTCAGCTCGGCGTTGCCTTGGCCATGCAGGGTCAGGTTTCGAATGGTGACATTATGCGCTTTAATAATGAAGCCGTTCTGCGCGTTGTTGGCGAATGCGTTGTCGGCGTTGCCATCTTCGGCAGCGGGTGCGATGAGTACATCGCTGCGCGTCGAACCCGCACCCTCAACCGTCACGCCCTTGGCAACCACGATGTTTGATTCGAGGTAGATTCCCGCCGCGACCTTGACTGTGCCAGCGTCGGTTGTGAGATATACACCCTCCTGGATACGACCGATCATGCCGACCTGCGGGCTGTCGTCGTCGACCCACAGCGTCGCATAGTCGCCCTTGAAGCCGACCGCGCCTTCATCCGTGTCCGTGCCGACCGCCAGCCAGGGGCTGTAATCGACCAATGCGCCGTTGTTGGCCGCCATCTTAACATCCGCCGGCAGGACGCTGCCCCACCAGTTGCCGGAGGCGTCGAGCACCGTTGCAGACTCGTTGACGACTTCGCCGTCAATCGAGCAATTTACAACCGCAAGCGTGCCGCCTGCGCCCGAACGGACAATGATGGCACTGTGATATGTCCCTGCCCCAGCCACCAGGGCGTTCTTGTCTACGTTGATGCGACATCCGGCAAGTCTCATATTGCTGGCGTTCAGCGCACCAGTCGTGGCGAAGCGGATGCCGTAGGTGTCATTATCAACACCTTGGGCGATTACGCTGATGTCGCAGTCTTCCACCACTACGTTTCCAATGTATGGGATGTTGAGTCCGCTCTTGACGTTTATGAACTCAGAGTTTCGGACTGTCAGACCATCGACCCGGCCCTGTACGGAAACATAGAGACCATTGATGAATTGACACCCCAAAATCGCAATATTCTTGTTGCCATTGCCTCCCGTGATAAAGTTAATGCCGACCTTGCCACCCGACATGAACTTACCGGCGCCATCAAACGTGCAGTTCTTGACGGTTACACCGCCGTCGACGCTCTTCAGTTTGAGGCAATCATCGGCAGTGACAGTGAACTTTAGGTTTTCAATCCGTGAAGCTGCATCCGGAGTCGTGGGAACATCAACAAAAATCGTTCCCAAGATGCTGGGAAGAGCCGCCCCAGTGACGTCAATCTCACCCAGAATATCGATGATCTTGCTGACCGCGACGGTCTCGGTGTAGGTGCCAGCCAGCACGTTGACCGTACCATTTGCCATTACGCCGTTAACGCCGCTCTGGATCGTTCTGAAGGCATCGTATTCCCAGACGCGTTCGGTACCGCAATCGGCAGGGCCGCTCCAGGTGCCGTTCACATAAACGACCGGTGCCAGCGCGGTTTCCGTGATCGTGAAGGTCAGTTCGCCGCTCGTGGTTGCTGTGGGAGACGCTACCGATATCTGGGCCGTCCCGGCAGTCGCCACATCCGCTGCCGTAATGGCTGCGGTCAGTTGGCTGGCGGAGAGATATGTTGTGGCGCGCGAAGAGCCGTTCCACATCACTGTGGAGGAGGGCACGAAATCAGAACCGCTCACTGTCAGCGTGAATGCAGCGCTGCCCTTGGCAATGAAGATCGGATCCATGCTCGACAGTACAGGGTTGGGGTTCGAGATTGTGAAAGCGTCGCTTTCGACTGTCAGATTGCCGACTGTGGCTTTCAGCTTATAGCCCGCTCCGCCATCATTTGCAATGGAAACGTTGTTGAAGCTGACCACACCCGCTGTTGCCAGCATGTCGATTGTTCCACCCAGTTGTCCAAAGCCGGGGTTGGAGCTGATCGAGAGCGAGACAGTGCCGACAAACTGCGTGGCGATCTGTCCGTTATCATCCAACACCTTCACGGTCGGCTGAGGATTCAGTGCCATGCCAAGCGCGGCACCGCCAGGCTGCTGCGCAAAGACCAACAAGGCTGGCTTGTAATAGACCGTTGTCAGGTCCGGCTGGAAGCCGATGGCTGCCAGATCCGTGTCCGTGCCGTCGCCCAGCCAGGGGCTGAAGTCAACATTATCGGAGACAATGGCACCGCTCCCGCCGGGGTTAGTGCCATTCACTGGGCCGGTTGTACTGCCCCACCAGTTTCTCTCAGCACTTAGCTCGCCTGTGCCGCCATGATAGATGCCGGCGTTGCTGTTGCCCTCAAGATTGTTGTTGCTGATCGTGATCTGTTTGCCGGTAATGTTCTCCCCGCTCTTGATCGCGATGCCGTTATACGAACCGGAGATGATGTTCCCTGTGATTTCAACAGGACCGGTGAACTGTGAACCGTAGAGACGGATGCCGCCCTTATCCGCTTTCGCCAAAACGTTGGCGTTCAGGATTACGTTATCCGAGATAAGACCGCTGGCCACCACGCCTGATAGTTGAATCGCCTGCTCCTGTGTGGTGTCAATGCTGTTACGGCTCACTACCACCGTTGCCACTCCGTTGAGCTGCACGGCATTATACGCCATGCGCAGGAACACGTTGTCGGTGACGGTTGCCCGATCACACCCGTTCAAGACAATGGCGCTCGACTGCGCCTCCATGTCAATGTCCATAAACTTGTTGTTGGCCACTGTCACGTTGCGCCAACAGGTGTTGCCGCCATTGCCGCATTGAATCGCGGTTGCGCTGGAGATCAAGTTGTTCTTGAATGTGATGTCGGTTGTGTGAGGAGCCGTACCCTGGAAGTTTTCGTCAAGGGGTGAGCAGTCGGTCATCATGAAGCCATCAATGACGACTGTCAGGTTGGGCTGGCACACCTTGAACGCGATATCCGTGGGAGATACGGCGTCGTTGCCGTCGATCACGGATTCAGCTCCGCGAGTCCCGCTGCCATCAATGCCGGCGTTGGCACCGAGCAAGGTGAGCGACTTGGTAACATTCGCGCCGACACTGAATGTGCCAGCCGCGACATTGACGGTATCATCAGCTGCTGCGGCATCAATACCGCGCTGGATGCTGCCGCTGGCCTCTGTGACATAGACGTTGTCCGCTTTGACACGCACCAAACCGAGGGTTGTATTGTCTAGCTTGTGAGTAATCTTGTCTTCGATTGCCAGTAGTTCGGAGAGATCCATGTCGGAGCCGAGTTTGCCGCCGAAGGTCGCGATTGTCGCATTGAGTTCGACACCTGCCATCGCATCCGAGCTGATGGTGATAAAGTCACCTGTCTGCCCAGCCATCGCTGTGTTGCTAATCCCGGTGACCTTGGCGTTCGCTCCGGCAATCTTGATGCCTTGCACGCCGTCTCTGATGAGCACTCCAGCTTCAATCGTAACCGCCACCTCTTCATGCGTGGTACTGTTGGGACTGTCCCAAACCAGAACTCCAACCTCTTTAGCCGAAATGTCTACATTGCTCAACGTGACGTGTGCTCCCCAAACAGCCGGACTATTGTAGCCTTCCCAGTTGTTAGCCCAGAGACCGTAATCAACACCGCTAACCTGGCCACCTTTAATATCAATAAAGGAACCTAGCCTTGTACAGTAAACATTATATCCCGTTGCGAGACCCCCACATTGTGAACCGTCAATCGTATTGTCCTGAATAAGCGTAGTTACCTCTGCATCCATGGAAGAAATAAACATACCATCAAACTTAGAAACAGGATCTGCCGCGATAGCCGTAATTTTGTTATTCACGATGTTAATCGGATAAGCTGAAGCCGTACGGTATGCCTCGTTATGCCAAATACCCATACGTATAGCTGAGATATCGTTATTAGAAATCATCATACACACGCCATTAGGATTCACCTCGGTCCAATTACCTGTCTGGATTCCGATACGAACATTCTTTATGACATTTCGCGAAATATCAACATAGCAGTTGTCGTAAACTAAAACACCAATGCCCCATCCGTACGGTATATGTCCGATATTTTGAATGAGATTCCCGGTAACAGCATTGTCAGTTGTCGCCTCGCCGTAATGTTTGTAGTTACAAAGATCAATCGCAAACGAACTGATGTTTTTAATAATGTTATTGCGAATACTGATTTTACTAATGTTTTTAGAAAAATCGATAGCCGTACATGCATCAACGTCAATTCCGTTAACATCGATTCCGCTCTCGATGGAAGGGTTATTGCCATCAAGAGTAAATCCATCAATACACACCTGATCACAGGTGATATACGTAATGACGGTAATCTCATCACCATCAGGATCAGGTGCAGATGTAGCCGGAATAAGCACAGCCTCAGCCACACGAGACACTGAATTGGTGTTGGGATCAACACCTGCATTAGGGCCAAGCAGCGTCATCGGCTTGCCTATCTCTATATCTTCCACGTACGTGCCGTCTGCCACGTTAACCGTGCCGGCTGCTGCCACTGCGTCAACAGCGCCTTGGATGGTGACGAAATTCGTTACACCCCAACCGACGGTGGTCGATGTGAAGTCGTCATCAACCCACACGACAGTGGACCGCGCGACGGTGACGTCGACAGTGCCGGCGATGGTGTTGATGCTCGTATCCGTGGGCGTGAAGGTCACGGCATAGCTTGCCGTACCCACAGCAGGCTTGGCCGTCGGAGCATCGAAGCTGAAGGTGCCAGGGACGCTGGCCACACCACCGCTCAACACGGCATCGCCGATGCTCTGCCCAAGCAGGATGACCGAAGCTGTCGGCCAGGTGGTGACAGAGGTGGTGGACTTATTCACAGTCACGCTGATGTTGGCTTCCACGCTATTGTAGTTATCTGTGTCTGAGGGCGTGAAGGTCACCGCTTGATCGGCGGTTCCGGCGACAGGTGCGATGGCGGGATCTGTGAAGGCAAAGCTGCCTGCAACCGCATCACCCTGCGTTTCGCTATGTTGAGCGCTACCGCCGCTGAACGATGCCGCTGCAAGTGTATCGCCGTAAGTAATGTCGGCGGCGGTCGGCCATGTAACAAACGGGGTGGCCTTAGCAACCGTCACACTGACGCTGCCAACTACTGGGTTGTAGTTCGCGTCGCTTGGCGTAAAGGTGACTGACTGCAGCGCCGTGCCGGCGTTCGGCTTGGTAGCAGGCGTCGTGAAGGCGAAGCTGCCCGCGACGGCTGTCCCGACGTGCGATGCGCTACCATCGTTGGCGAGCGTCGAGACGACAAGCGTGTCGCCGTAGGTGATGCCCGTGGCAGAGGTCGGCCACGTGATGATCGGGGTGGCCTTGGCCACGGTCACCGTCTGGCTGCCGCTCGCAATGGGCGTGGACTCGTGACCCATTTCAAAGACGCTGAAATTGATCGTGTACTCGCCTGGTTTGGCAAAAGTCAACTTGAACGGCGTGGTGGCCGTGTGGTTCGCCGACAGGGGGAAGCCGCTGGCTGGGCCCCAGTAGCCGCTATTGACAAAAGTGTGTTCGACGGGCTGGGTGTCTGTGGCCTTGAAGGTGACATCGCCGGGTCCGCTGGCTGCGAAGGCGAAGCGCACAGCAGCATAACCGATTTGCCCAGGGGTGCTTGCAGCGCCGAATTCGATCGGCACGGATTGCTCCTCGTTCATTACGAATCCAGCCAACGTGTAATTGAAACCATAGCTGGATCGGGTGACATAGGCGGTCAATGCGTTATCCAGAGCCCAAGGGAAGTAGGCAACCGTGTCGCCCGCAATGGCGCCGTCGGTGGAAGCGTTGAGCGGGTTCGAATCACTCTTCGGTCCGTTGGCATGACCCCAGTAGTTGCTCGGGGCCGCGAGGGTGTACGCCCAATCCTGGCCGGCCCCATCCACCTGCACGATGCCAGTGCTGTTGGCTGGGAGGACGTTTTGTACAACTTGGAGTCCGGCCGGCTTGCCGGTGACGGTCATGGCGGCGTAGGTTCCCGATCCCGAGAGGGTGTTGCCGCTGATAGTCCCGCCGTCGAAGTAGCCGTAAGCCTCGTGGTAGGCCTTAGCTACGTTGTAGGTTCCCGACTCGTCGATCCAGATGGCTCCGCGCCCGTTATCGGTGATGGTGTTGCCGGTCACGGTCAGGTTACGTTGCATGGCCTCGGTGTAAAGACCCATCTTCTCGTTGTATTGAATCGTGTTGCCGCTGAGCGTCAGATTCTCGATGTAGTTTTGCTTATCGAGCGTTGCAGCGCTAGTCGTACCCGTGCGGATCAGGTTGATGCCGATACCGAAGAGGATGTTGTCCGGGGTGGCAAGCGATCTGGTCGACTGAACGTAGGCCGTGCCATTCCAGATTAGTCCGTTGTAGAGTACGGCGTTGCTGAGAACCTTCAGCCCGCTAATACCACCAGCGAACTCCATGCCCGCACGATTGGCACCGTACACGTCGTTGTTCTCGATCAACATGCCGCTGTAGTCGGCCATGGAGGGGTAGTAGTGCTGGCCAGCGATGAATACGTTGGCCCCGTTACCTTCGGCACCAAATATTTTATTGCCCTGTACGAGTCCGGACAATCCATTGGGGCCGCCGATCTGCGAGTCGAAGACCAATCCGAAACGACCTTTGTTGCCATCCTGAGCCGTACCGGTGATAGGGCCGATGATGTTGTTGATGACATTGACGCTCTGGATCGTCATGTTTTTGCCCTCCGCATAGATCAAATGGGCATTCGTGCTGTCGGTGCGATTACGCGCCTCGATAACCAGCCCCTGGATCGTGACGTTGCAGTCCTCGGCGATATCCACCACCGCGTCGACTGTGACGGCGGCGGAGCGGATGACCGCCTCGCCGGCTGTTTGCGCATCCGTGCCGGTCCATGTGGCCGTGGTCGCGCTGGTCCAATCGGTCGCGCTGCCGGTATTGCGGGCGGTAGCGGCCTTGGGGCCCTGCAAGGTCAGGTTCTTGGAGATCTTCAGGTCTTCGAGGTAGAGGCCGGCTGACGCATCGACCGTCTGCCCAGCAGCGGCAGCGTTGATACCAGCCTGAATGATACTGTAGATGGTCGGAATCTGGATGCCGCTGCCGCGGATAACCACCGCACGGTCGTAGTCGTTGTCAGCCAGAATAGTCGTGATGTGTTCGATCGGCGTAATGCGTGTCTTTAAATGGGGACTTTGCGAAGGATCGTACGTTTCAAAGTTGCTGACAATCGAGACCTGAGTTGGGTTGTTGGCGAAGGTGTTGTTGCTTACGCTCAAATCCCATGTGGAGTTATCCTGAATCAGCAGACCTGCGAAGCTACAGCCCGAAAGTATGTTCCCTGCGAAAACATTGTTTTGAGAGTAGTCGATAACACTGCGCACGACGATACCGTTCTGTACACCACCTACGGTGTTGCCGGTGACCGTACTGTTCTAGGTTGTCGCCATATCAATGCCGTTTGTACCAGTGCCACTGATGCTGTTGTTCAGCACCTGGCAGCTATCCGCGTTCCAGAGGTAGATG
>JAQUCE010000146.1 GCA_028686345.1 Kiritimatiellia bacterium | reverse complement strand
TCGCCATCAGCGAGTTCCACATGGCTCTGACCGGGTAGTCATCACGGCCTCGTCCGCGCTCCTTTTCAAGTTTCCGCATTAGAGGCTCATCGGGCAGGCTCTCTATTACATACTCCAATCGGGTCAAGGTAACTTTGTGACATAAGTACCCAGAATAGGATAGGGTGCCGAAGTTTTTTCGAGGCGGATACCAGTGCGGTTAGGGTTGTCGGCGGTGAAGATCCAAGCAGCAGCATCTGCTTTATAACGTTTAACGGCAACCTGGCCGGGCTCGGATTCTGCAAACTCCGCCACGATTACAACTTGGCCACTCTGACGCGGGGTGCGGTGATATTCAAAGATGGCGTAGTCACCGACGTGCAGGAGCGGTTCCATGCTATCGCCGGCAATGCGAATGACAAAGCGTCCAGGCTTTGCAAATTTCGCAGGAACTTTAATCCAGTCACACTCTTCCACGTCATCCAGCGAAATGGCTTCGAAGCCGGCACTCAAAGGGCCTGCTGCCAGGTTTCCGACCATCGGCAGAGCTGTTTTGAAGTGCTCTCCGCTTGAAATCTCCCCAAAGCTGAACAAACGCTGTACTGGTCCTGGTTTTGGAGTGCGCACTTGCGGAACACGCAGCTTTACCGCTGTGGGAGCGCTCCATCGCTCAACGCCGCGCTGGATAGCAACCATCTCAGTGGCATCCATCAGAGCTGTGAAGGCCGGCTTTTCCCATTGCGCTTCCTGGACATTACGTCCTAGGAGGGTGCGGCTGACTTCGCAGTCGAAGCGAAACGTTGCCTGGCTGCGGGTTACCTGCCAGTAGTGAATGATACGTTCCTCGCTGGCGCGCAGTGTATCGCGGGTAACAATACGGTCACTCTTTTGTCCATTCACCCTGGAATCTGAGGGTAGCAGGTTCCATAGCTCATTATTGTGCCAGAGCGAAAATGGGATTACATGATCGACCGCAAAACCAGCGCCGTCGGTGCCGGTTGCTTTGAGAGGCTGGCCAGTCCAGACGCAATCGAGCTTTTCAAAGCTGGCGTAAAGCTTACGCATCATGGTGACATTGCGCTGAGATTCGGGACGAATCAACATCTTTTCCAAGATGAGTGCTAAAGGAATGGATTGCTTTGTAAATTCGTGCGTCAGCTCAGCCCAGCGCAGAAGGATGGCTTCACCAATCCAGTGGCCAACCAGGCACAGTTCCCGCCAAATTTCGGCACGGAAGTGGACGCGGCCAAGATTTTCAACCAACTCAGTCGGAGAGGAACATTTGCCCTTAGCCGTTTTGCGGCCACTGTGTGTAAAAAACTGATCTGTATCCTTTAACGCCCCACCGGAAAAGGTTACTGGCCCTACCACGATGGTATTGGCGATCTTGTTCAGAACGGAATCAGCAAGCCGCCGCTGTTCCGCAGTCAGTTGGTTATTCCTGTAGGCAGTGTGGAATGCGTCAAGCCCACCGACATTATTGAAGGCCCCAAGCAGATTTTTCATGCTGGCACGGAATGCTTCGGGGTTCCTCTTGCCTTGCCCGCGAATTTGGGTTATGTCGGCATCAACCAGCGGCCAATAGTAGTAAAGCCAACGTTCAGCAATCAGCCCCAAAGGCACGCACACGGTTTCGTTGTCATGCCAACGAACGTGATGCGTGGCGGTCTGAGCAATATCACATAGGGCGCGCAGCAACGCCAGTTTATAGGTCGCGGTTTTCCTATCACGGTTAATGATGGTTTCAATCTGATCTACTGGACGCGTGCCGCCCGTCATTGTTAAACGCAACACCAGCGTAGTCCAGCAAAGGCTGTCACGCCCAAGGCCGTCAAAGGATTTTTCCTGCGCCAGCAATTGGAAGCCAAGCCGCTCAAACAGCAGTGCTATCTCAGCTGGTGGGCGTTCACAAAAAAAGCGGCCGTTATCATCGCGATATTCCGCGAGATTGTCGCGACCGTTGGAAATGGAAAGGATGACCGTGCCGTCAGTCTCAAGCAGTTGCCTAATCTGGTACGCAAATTCAAACAGCTCTGAATCAGGCAGGTGCATGAGCATGGCAAGGCAGACAACGGCATTGAATTTATCTGAGAAGAGTGGCGAGTCAGGCGGCAAAGGGAATGCGGTATGCAACAACCGTATACTTCCACCCTGCGTTGTTAGGCCGGTCACATAATCGCCAATGTCCAGCCCCGGAGCAGGCAGTCTTCGACAATGCGCCATCATTTCCGCCGAGGCATCGGTGGCGACAACATCAAAACCATTATCCGCCAGAAACGCCGCGTCACGACCCGTGCCGCAACCGATTTCCAGTATGCGCGCCGATGGAGGCAAATACCGCAGCAATAAACGATGCATCACCGCCATATCGGCAAAGGCATATTGTGCAGCAAATTTATCTGCGTGTGTATCGTATACGTTGACAGTAATTTCGTCCATAACTCACTAACCCCCAACCACCGGAGCCGCACCATGGAATCTTCAGCAGACTAAAGGCATGTTTTTGAAAACTGTTCTGGGGTAATAATAGGGCAGCATTTAAAATTCTCAACAACGAGGAGATCCGCATCGCCTGTCACTAAAAAATCTGCGCCACTCTGTTTCGCTAAGATCAAAAATTTTTGGTCATGTGGATCTCTGCACACAGGGATCATTTTGTTGTTGCGAACATGTACTGTTTCAGCATACGGTAGAAATGCTTCAAGCACGGTCTGCTGTTCCAAGGGTGTTAGCTTGAATTTCGGATAGTTCAGCACACGAATCAATTCCACAAGCGTCTCTTTTGAAATCAACGGGATGATCCGCTTGCCTTTCCAAGCATCACTAATCCATGAGACCCGTCCTGAACGAAAAAGCAGAGCTGAAAGGACTACATTTGTATCAAAGACAACCCGAAGCGGGTTTATTTCCCCTTTCGCGACCATACAACGGCCTCCCGCATATCCGTTTCTGTAATACCGAGGGCTTCCATTTTCTCGCGAACAACACTCAGAGGTTTAGTATTGACTGGTTCAAGAATGATCCGACCACATTCCGCTTCCACCGAGAAATAGCGAACATCCCCAAACTGCTCAATAATGCGCTTGGGTAACGTTAATTGATTTTTGCTGGTCAATTTCGCAAGCATAGTACTTCCTTCTTTCCTTACATTCTTACATAACGAACCTTTGAAGAGCAAGGGTTAAAGTTTAAAACTTGCTCTATTCTTTTCACCCTACCTATAGTTTTTATGTTACTATCCATCTTATGTTCTGATTCGAGTGTTTTATGGGATTGTAATCTATAATGCGTATTTTGGATAATATCAATGATCTTTGGGGGGATGATCTGAAATCCGAACTGCGGAGTGGGTCCAAACTTAAAGTAGCTGCCTCCTGTTTTTCAATGTATGCTTTTGAATCTCTGAAAAAAGAGCTGGAGAGGGTTGATTCCCTAGAGTTTATCTTCACTGCATCAGCTTTTCTTCCCAGTCAGGTCACAGACAAAGCACCCCGTGAGCGCAGGGAGTTTCATATACCCAGACTGGAACGTGAACGAAATCTGTATGGCAGCGAGTTCGAAATCCAGCTCAAAAACAAACTGACGCAGCGAGCCATTGCTAGAGAGTGCGCCAACTGGATTAAGCGGAAAGCAAATTTCAGGTCAAACGCCACAAAAGCGCCGATGCAGCAGTTTGCCTGTCTTGAAGCAGAGGGCAAGACCGTCGCATATACACCAATACATGGATTCACAGCGGTGGATCTGGGTTATCAGCAGGGAGATGCAGTATCCAACTTTATCAACAAGATGGATGATGCTCCATTTGCCAATAGTTATATGAAGCTGTTCGATCAGATCTGGGATGATGAGGTCAAGCTTGTTGATGTCACTGAGGCAATTTGCCGGCACATTGAGTCGGTCTATCAGGAAAATTCGCCTGAAAAAATATATTTCCTGATGCTGTATAACATTTTCAATGAATTCCTTGAGAATTTGAATGACGATGTGCTTCCCAATGACTTAACCGGCTATAAAGAGAGTACGGTCTGGAACAAGCTGTTCAATTTTCAGCAGGACGCAGCAACAGGGATAATCAACAAGCTGGAAAATTATAACGGGTGCATTCTGGCTGATAGTGTCGGGCTGGGTAAAACATTCACTGCGTTGGCAGTGATCAAATATTACGAATTGAGAAACAAGTCTGTTCTGGTGCTGTGCCCCAAAAAGCTCTCTGATAACTGGCGCAACTACAACTGCAATCTTAAAACAAATATCCTGGCAGCCGACCGGCTAAACTATGATGTGCTGTGCCACACGGATTTACTGCGCACCAGCGGCGAGTCCTTTGGAATCCCGCTGAATAAAGTCAACTGGGGTAACTATGATCTGGTGGTAATTGATGAATCTCATAATTTCAGGAATAGCGGGCGTAGTCTCCGGGAGCGGGAGACTCGTTATCAGCGGTTAATGAGATCTGTAATCAGGGAGGGTGTGAAAACCAAAGTCCTGATGCTATCAGCAACGCCGGTAAATAACCGCTTCAGCGATCTGCGCAATCAGCTTGCGCTGGCCTATGAGGGGGAGTCGGAAAAACTTGCTAAAAAGCTGGAAACGCAATCGAGCATTGAAGATATCTTTCGCAATGCCCAAACCGTATTTAACCGCTGGTCCAAGCTCCCGCCCGAAGAGCGCACCGCGAAAGCAATTCTTGAAGCACTGGACTTTGATTTTTTTGAACTTCTCGATAGCGTGACCATCGCACGCTCCCGCAAGCATATTGAACGGTATTATGACACCAGTGAGATCGGTAAATTTCCAGAACGGCTAAAGCCATTATCGTTCAGGCCCCCTTTGACTAACCGCACGGATATAATTAAGTTCAATGAAATATATGAAGAGCTGATCGCAGTCAAACAAGCGGTCTATGCCCCAATCAATTATGTTTTCCCCAGCCGTTTAAGTAAGTATGAGGAGCAGTACGATACTTCGGTTGATGGCGGCAGAGGCAAGCTACGGCAGGTAGACCGCGAATTAGCACTTCAGAAGCTGATGACAGTGAACCTGCTGAAGCGCCTGGAGAGTTCGGTTGCCGCCTTCAAAAGTACGTTGCAAGCTCTTAGGGAGCGGCTAACTGAAGCCTTAGACAAAATCGAACAATATGAGAGTTCGCCTTTTAACTTCACCTCCTTTGAGTTTTCAGAGCCGGATGAGATGATGGCAGCAGAGGATGAGGAGCTTTATGAGGCAGGTTTCTCCATCGGCAATAAGGTGAAGGTTGACCTGGCGGACATGGATTTAGTTTCGTGGAAGCAGGACCTTAATGCTGATCTGGCTATTATCACCGGGCTATGGGAGGAGATCTCCCGCATCGCGCCAACGGATGATGCCAAACTGCAACATCTGAAAGTCCACATTCTTCAGAAGATCGAATCCCCTTTAAATCCAGGCAACAGAAAAGTCCTGCTGTTTACCGCCTTTGCAGATACGGCCAACTACCTGTATGATAATTTGTCCCGCGAACTAAAGTCGCAGAAAATCCATACTGCGCGCGTAAGCGGATCAGATGGGCCGAAATCAACACTGGGCAGGTCGTACGATTTCCAATCGCTCTTAACCCTTTTCTCGCCATTATCAAAAGACAAAGAGCTGATCTTACCCGATGAAACAAGGGAGATTGATCTGCTCATCGGCACCGACTGCATCTCAGAGGGCCAGAACCTCCAGGACTGCGACTATCTGATCAACTATGATATCCACTGGAATCCAGTCCGCATCATCCAGCGATTCGGACGGATCGACCGAATCGGCTCCCCCAACAACTCCATCCAGCTTGTCAACTACTGGCCGGATATATCGCTTGATGAATACATCAACTTAAAGGAGCGGGTTGAGAACCGCATGCACATTGTGGACATCTCATCCACCGGCGATGATAATGTTCTCTCCGGCAAGGCGAATGATATCTCTTTCCGCACTGAGCAGCTCAGGCGCCTGCAATCTGAAGTTATTGAAATGGAGGATCTGAAAACCGGGGTGAACATAACCGATCTCGGGCTTAATGATTTCCGGATGGATCTGCTTGGCTATATGAAAGCTAACGGTGATCTGGGAAGCCTGCCTAACGGACTGCACGCCGTACTCCCGCCCCGCCCGGAGATTGGGCTTATGCCGGGGGTTATCTTCACTCTGCGGAATCGTAATTCGGAGGTAAAAACAGCCTTTCACAACCGCCTGCATCCGTACTACCTTGTCTACATCTCCCAGTCAGGAAACGTAATCACCGACCACTCACAGGTCAAAGCTTTGCTGGATCTGGCCCGCGCCGGCTGTAAAGGTCTGGACGCACCGCTTCATGATGTGTGCCGCGCATTCAACACCGAAACAAATGATGGGCGCGATATGCAGCGCTACTCAGGCTTACTGGACGCTGCCATTCGCTCCATGGTTGAGATCAAAGAGGAGAAGGATATCGACAGCCTTTTTGCCGGCACAAAAACCAGCGCGATGGAGGATGGCATCCGGGGTCTGGATGATTTTGAGCTGGTCTCTTTTCTCGTAATTATGAAGGAGGAATATTAAAGGATGAAGGCGGAAGGATGAAGGATGAAAAAAGGATGAAGGAGGAAGGATGAAGGAGGAAGGATAAAAATGAAAGATCTGAAAACCAGAACTAAAGAGTTTGCGCTCAGAGTTATCCGCCTTTACTCTGCTTTGCCCAGGACAACTGAGGCTCAGGTTATTGGTAAACAATTATTGCGATCTGGAACATCTGTCGGGGCTCATTACAGAGAAGCAGCGCGCGCACGTTCAGATGCTGAGTTTATCAGTAAAATAGAAGGTGGCTTACAGGAACTCGAAGAGAGCTGTTATTGGCTGGAGTTGCTGCTTGATGCTGAGATCGTGACAAAACATCAGCTCTCTGACTTAATGTCAGAAGCCGATGAACTAACGGCAATTCTTATAACATGTGTAAAGAACGTTAAGGCAAAAAAAGGAGATAAGAAATGAATTCATCCATCATCCCTCCGCCTTCCGCCTTCCCCAAAAAGGCATCTTTTGATAGAGTCATTCCAAAGAGCAGGATCTACGAAAACGCCAACTCTTCCGCCAGGGTCAAACAGCTATTTGTCGATCAAGTTGAGCGAATTAGATGGTCCTATAAGCTTTCGCCAACCACATTGAATCTGCCTGCGTCTGATGGGGTGGAGGAGATACAGGTGTTCACCATAGACCTGAGAGAGGATTCACTGAAACATGAGGTTTTACTCGCGATTGACAAAGCGATCCCCTCTCCGATAATCTTTATCTTGAACTATAACGGCAAACTCCGTTATGTTGCTGCATACAAGCGCGTCAGCGAAGCAGACAAGAGCAAGCGCGTGATCAGCGGTTACTTTGAGACAGAGTGGTTAACGGCGGACTCGGCGCAGCGGGAGATGCCGGTTGCCCTGAACATGGGCGGGCTGTATCAGGCCCTGTTGAAAAGCATTATCCCGCTTGCGGCGCGGCGCAGAGAGAACCTGCCCGATTTAACCGCCAGGATTGATCAACTGCGGGCAGCGGAGCGTGAAGCACTCAGGATTGAGTTGCGCATGACCAAAGAGAAGCACTTTAAACGCAAAGTTGAACTCAACCGGATGTTGAATGAACTAAGGCGCGAGATTGATAAACTGAAGGGTTAACCACGGAAGACACGGAAACGCACGGAATGGGATTTAGCAGAGTAAGCTCTAACCTTCAGTGTCTTCAGTGATTTCAGTGGTTGAAAAAAGAGTTAACCACGGAAGACACGGAAGGACACGGAATGGGATTTAGCAGAGTAAGCTTTAACCTTCAGTGTTTTCAGTGCTTTCCGTGGTTGAAAAAAAAGGGTTAACCACGGAAGACACGGAAGGACAGGGAAATGAATTTGATATTCGAAGATGAAACCTATGCCATTCGTGGCACGGTCTTTGAGGTTTATAAAGAGATGGGTTGCGGTTTTCTGGAAGCTGTCTATCAGGAGTGCCTCGAGATAGAACTGAAAGAGCAAGGCATCCCGTTCATCGCTCAAAAAGAGATCCAGCTGATGTATAAAGGCGAGCCGCTTCAGCAGATCTATAAGCCGGATTTTATTTGTTATGATAAGATCATACTGGAATTAAAGGCAGTTAAGGAAATTGCACCAGAGCATAAAGCACAGGTAATTAATTACCTCAAAGCAACGAATTTAAAGCTAGGATTACTGATTAACTTTGGCAGTCACCCGAAAGCACAGATTGAGCGCTTCGTGCTCTAACCTTCGGTGCTTTCAGTGTCTTCCGTGGTTGAAAAAATAGTTAACCACGGAAGACACGGAAACGCACGGAAAGGGATTTAGCAGAGTAAGCTCTAACCTTCAGTATTTTCAGTGTCTTCCGTGGTTGAAAAAATAGTTAACCACGGAAGACACGGAAACGCACGGAATGGGATTTAGCAGAGTAAGCTCTAACCTTCATTGTTTTCAGTGCTTTCAGTGGTTGAAAAAGGAGATTTTTACGATGGAACATTTAAAGATGCACAGCCCAAATTTCACAGATGCAAACATCGCCCGAGTGGCGGAGCTGTTTCCCAACTGTGTCACAGAAGCTACTGATGAATCAGGCTCACTTACACGTGCGATTGACTTTGATCAGCTGCGTCAGGAGCTGAGCAACCATATTGTTGAAGGGCCGCGCGAACGCTACCAGCTCAACTGGCCGGGCAAACGTGAGGCGCTACTGACCGCCAACGCCCCGATTGCAAAGACCCTGCGTCCCTGCCGTGAAGAGAGTGTGAATTTTGACACAACCGAGAACCTGTTCATCGAAGGCGATAACCTTGATGCGCTGAAACTTCTGCAGGAGACCTATCTGGGCAAGGTCAAGATGATTTATATTGATCCCCCCTATAATACCGGCAACGATTTTATCTACTCTGATAACTTTGCGGAATCAACTGATGATTTTCTGAAGGGCTCTGGACAGAGGGACGAAGAGGGCAATCGCTTGGTTGCCAACACAGAATCCAACGGACGCTTCCACTCGGATTGGCTTAGCATGATGTATTCTCGGCTTAAGTTGGCGAGGAATCTACTCAGGGATGATGGGGTTATTTTTATCAGCATTGATGACGGAGAGGTTGCCAATCTTCGTAAACTGGGAGATGAGGTCTTTGGGGAGAACCAGTTTGCTGCTCAAATTATTTGGAAGAAAAGGAACACGCCGCCCAATGATAAAGTTATTGGAACTCAACACGATTATATACTTGTCTATGTGAAAACTTCGCTTGATGGGATTAACTTGCGGAGACGATCCGATGATCAAATTGCGCGATATAAGAATCCAGATAACCATCCCAAAGGACCGTGGGTTGCTGGCGATTTGTCTGCAAATGTTAAAGGGGGACGTTATGTTGAATCGTTAAACTATACGATTAAAAACCCACGAACTGGACAAGAGTTCTCTCCTCCAAATAATGGCAATTGGCGATTTAACAGCGAACGTATGCAGCGACATATAGATGCCGATGAAATATATTTTGGACAAGAAGATAAATCCTCGCCCAAGTTTAAACGCTTTCTCTCAGAAGTAAAATCTGGCACCACTTGGACAACACTATGGGATTTCGCTCCTTTAAACACAAGCGGGTCAAAGGAAATGAAGGATATCTTTGGGAATTCAGTCCTGTTTGAAAGTCCTAAACCGGTTGGGCTGATAAAGCATATCGTTTCAGCAGGTTCAGATACCGACTCAATAATTGTGGATTTTTTCTCCGGTTCTGCAACCACAGCTCACGCCGTCATGCAACTCAATGCTGAAGATGGAGGTAAGCGCAAATTTATCATGGTACAGCTGCCTGAAGCGTGCGATGAAAAATCTGAAGCGTTTAAAGCTGGGTACAAGAGTATCGCAGAGATCAGCAAGGAGCGCATCCGCCGGGCTGGCAAGAAGATTCTGGAAGGTTTAACCACGGAGGGCACGGAAAACCACGGAAAGAGCAGCGAGGATTTATTCAACTCCCCTTCCGTGCCTTCAGTGTCTTCCGTGGTTGATAAAAAAGGTTTAACCACGGAGGGCACGGAAAAACACGGAAAGGATTTATCCAACTCCCCTTCCGTGGTTGATACTCTTGACATCGGTTTCCGCGTCCTGAAAGTCGATTCCAGTAACATGCAGGACGTTTACTACACTCCGGATGCAACCAAGCAGGCTGAGCTGTTTGATCTGGTTGACAACATAAAACCGGATCGCGCCCCTGAAGACCTTCTGTTTCAGGTTTTACTCGACTGGGGGGTTGATCTCACCTTGCCGATTTCTAAAGAAATCATCAAGGTAATTAAGGATGAAAGGGTGTCCAGTCCTGATTTAAAGTTGTCACTTTTTTTCTGCATTTCCTTGTTGCTTTTTTGTTGTTTTGGGCCCCGAGGTGAGCGTAGCGAATCTTGGGTCTCTCTCTTAACCCCCCTAGGGGGGTCGC
>JAQUCE010000218.1 GCA_028686345.1 Kiritimatiellia bacterium | reverse complement strand
CATTGGGGTTAGAGGAGCACAGAGGGTGCGAGACGTAGTTTTTTAGGTAAAAAATTAGAGATAAGTAAATTTGGCAGCGTAACGTCAAGATCATCCGGAATGGAGTGAACGAAAGTGACGTAACGTCGATGTATGGAAGTCATTGTCTCTTTTTAACAACATAAGCATACCCCCCCAGCAGAACGACAATTACAGAAGTGCTCACAACCGCCACGGGGAAAATACTCTTTTTTGGTGCAACAGCAGACTTAGGCGTGACTTCAGTGCGCATGGCTTCTTTCAGGAGTGGCGAGGCCTCCTCTGAAGCACGTCCAGGTTTTTCATTGGAACAATTCCTTAAAAGAGATGGCGTGGTGTTCGTAAAATCATTAGTTATGTTTTGAGCAGAAGCAACCTGCCCCGTTGTAGCTGCGGCTAATGCCGCTCTATAAAGTTTGCCTAGTCTCTCACGTGTGCCAGGGGGAATCAAATCCTGTGTAATGGGCGTGATATCAGCAAATCGCTCCGCCAGAATTGCCTTTTTATTTATTTCCCACCATTTGCGCATCCAAGTAACCCGCTCGGGATGCAAACAATGATATGGATGAGGATTTGCTTCCTGAGCTGACCGCCTTACCTCATCTGAAAACTCCGGTGACTGACCAACTATCGTCGTCATGATCTCGGCGACCGACATAGAGTAACCGTAATCGTAACTCACTCCAGAGCTATCATTCCAGGAACGAGGAGCCGGCACTTCCTCCTTATACAACAAAGGGGCAAGGTTGCCAAGTATCCACGGGGCACAACTGCTTTCGATTTCCCGGCGAAGCCAAGTGTCTTTACCTTCTACCGATTTATAGTCATCAATAACTTTGTTGATCGTTTCCTGATCGTTCAGGCGAATAAGGGTGTCGACTTTCTTATCTTTTCTTAAGAGTTTGAGTATTTTTTCTTCATACTCTTTGTTAAGACTTGCTCTTGTTAGCTCTGAACATTTGGTCCCACTAGCGCGATATGCCATGCTGGAAACTTTGTCGGCAAATATATTCAGACTTACGGCTACAATAAACAACATTATCATTCTTTTCATCTTACATTTCCTGCAAAAACAACGCCTGATTTCGTTCCCCGTATATATGGAGGCGTATCATCACTGGGATAGGGACCTTCATAGCCCATTGTGCCTTTGTTAATAATAGCCATACCAACAGTATTACTTAATGCGAAACATTCACATATAGATTCAACAGCAGGAGTATATCCTGCAATATTATATGTTGAGAAAAAGGCACTATATTCCTGCCATGACATTGAATTATCGGCGGCACGCGGGTGCGCATTTGTATTATAACTCATCATCATTCCCGGAAAAGCTGGCTCCAAATCAACAAAGCCACGAGTATCATAGGGATAGTTTCTTGCTCCGGAAGATGAATGCACTGTAAAGCTGATGCCCGCCTGTTTAAAAACATCATTGCAAACGTCCAGGATGTTGCTTGCTGAAGGAATCCACGACGGAAGTTTAGTGCCTACTGAGTTAGAGTCCTCCACGGTATAAATTCCGGCTTCCAAAGTTCGAGGCGGTAAAACCATGACTTTAAGCGTTTCCAGCACCTCTCCGTTTAACTTCAGCACAAATTCAATTTGTGCATCTTGTATCGAATCATCACCTGTCTTTCCAGTGATCGTTAATTGCGTCAAAACGGATGAGAACGTTTTGGGCGATATGTCAACATATGCTTCATCACCCGAAGCAATACGACACTCTATCAAGCCTGCCATTTTCTGTAGTCCGATAACAAGGTTTACGATGCCATTTGTCCCTCCCTTGATAACACTTGCCCAATAGGGTTCATCGCCTGGATCGACTTCTTCAGGACAGGGCGGGTCGAAGCCGTGATGGACCTTTCCAGGGGCTGCCGCCAACGAAATTTTTACGGCAGCTAGATCAAGGTGCGTCTGATACCCGAACCCATCCGCGCTGCCAGTGCCGACATACGAATACGCCAGCGTGGCAGTTCCGCTACTTATGGCTTCAATATAAATAGTAGAACTAGGATACGCGCCGAAACTCGCGCCATCAACACCGTTTGTAATTGTCTGTCCAGTGATGAGCAGCGGTGTGTCGTTGGTGGTAGGAGTGGCGGTTGTCCAGACGCGAAGCTGCGCGTCACCCGTCAGAGAGAGAATCAGATGGCCGGGGATCAGGAGATCGGTCTTGAGCTCCACCTTGCGCAGGGTGTTGGAGGCAACCGGCATGGCCCAGCCATGTTCCGTGAGGTTTTTAACTCCGACGTAATCGCTGCTGTTAATAATGCCATCAAAGTTCAGATCGCCAAACATGCGCAGGCTGAAGATTGTATATATGTTGGTTCTGGCGTAGGTTTTGCCATCTTCGCTCCAGCCCCAGATAATTTTGTCACCACCGACATAGGTGCTGGCACGGATGCCCTCAACATAAACGGCATCGCCACGACCAGCAGAGGTGCATTGTGTGGTTTTGTCAGCGTCACCCCATGTCCTTAGATTTTCAGAACAC
>JAQUCE010000041.1 GCA_028686345.1 Kiritimatiellia bacterium | reverse complement strand
CCGCATCTCAAGGAAATCGATCTGACCTGGTCGGAAGCGACCGCCGACGGTACATTCCAGAAATATGAGATCCATGGCCGCGAATCCGCTGGGGTCACACTGGCAGACACACTCGTGGGAACGATTACCAACCGGACGGAAAACAGCTTTACCGACAGCGGACTCTCCATCGGGAAAACCTATTACTACCGGGTCTATGTCTACAACTTGAATGATACCGCCACGCCGTCGAACGAGGCGGAGACCACCACTGTTCCGGTGAACCCGCCGATCAACGACAATCTCACCGACCTCGGTCTGTGGGACACCCTCGGCGGCTGGGGCATTGAAACCAATGCGAGCGGCTCATGGCTCTCCGACTCACCGTACAGCCCCTATAGCAACAACCACCGTGTTGAAAACAACTATGCACTGACAGCGGTGAATCTATCCGGCGCGACCTGGCCGGTGCTGAGCTTCCGCGACAAGTTTAATCTGGCGGGAGCGATGAGCACAGACCGCGGCCATTTGCAGATCTCGCCGGACGGCACCACATGGTACAACCGCTATGCTTGCACCGGCACACGCTCCGAGTGGAGGGAGCAGCGGCTCGACCTCTCAGAGTGGGCCGGCCAGCCGAATGTGCGCATCCGGTTGCACCTCTGGAGCGACGGATCGGGCACGGCCGACGGCTGGCAGATCGACGACATCGTCGTCGAGGAGCATCTGCCAGCAGCAGCCCGGCCGCTGCCGCTGTACGAACGCTTCGAAGATAGCGCGACGAACTGGATCAACGGCGGCTGGGTGGTCAGCACCCACGCGGCGTTCGAAGGCGCGGCCTCCATCGAGAGCCTGCCGATTAGCTGGACCCCGGCTTACACCGAAATCTACACCACACTTGGACGCGAGCTGAACCTAGCCGGCTCGACCGCTCCGCAGCTGACCCTGTGGGCAAAGGGCGTTGATGACGGATACTGCCGGCTGTACGCACAGCTGTCGAACAACGGCGGTAAAAGCTGGACGGACATCAGCGGCGACATCGACGCGCGGCCCGATGGGTGGAGGCGCTTCCAATTTGCCGTTCCGCCGGCGTTCCGAGTGAACGGGGTTCGCCTGCGTCTGCAAGCGTATACCTATCGCTACGACCGCAGCACGCAGTTCCTGGTCGACAAACTCACCATCGAAGAGGCACCAACGTGGGTGACGCTCGGCACGCCGCTGCCGCACCTCAAGGAAATCGATCTGACCTGGTCGGAGTTTGCGAATGCCGGCACGTTCCAGAAATACGAGGTGTATCGCCGCGAATCCGCTGGGGTCACACTGGCAGACACACTCGTGGGAACGATTACCAACCGGACGGAAAACAGCTTTACCGACAGCGGACTCTCCATCGGGAAAACATATTACTACCGGGTCTATGTCTACAACTTGAATGATACCGCCACGCCGTCGAACGAGGCGGAGGCCACCACTGTTCCGGTGAACCTGCCGATCAACGACAATCTCTCCGATCTAGGACTGTGGGACACCCTCGGCGGCTGGGGCATTGAAACCAATGCGGGCGGTTCGTGGCTCTCGGATTCGCCGTACAGCCCGTACGCCAACAACCACCGTGTTGAAAACAACTATGCGCTAACAGCGGTGAATCTATCCGGTGCAACCTGGCCGGTGCTCTCATTCCGCGACAGGTTCAACCTGACCGATACCGACCGCGGCTATCTGCAGATCTCGCCGGACGGCACCACATGGTACAACCGCTATGCTTGCACCGGCGCACGCTCCGAGTGGAGGGAGCAGCGGCTCGACCTCTCAGAGTGGGCCGGCCAGCCGAATGTGCGCATCCGGTTTCACCTCTGGAGCGACGGATCGGGCACGGCCGACGGCTGGCAGATCGACGACATCGTCGTCGAGGAGCATCTGCCGGCAGCAGCCCGGCCGCTGCCGCTGTACGAACGCTTCGAAGATAGCGCGACGAACTGGATCAGCGGCGGCTGGGTGGTCACCACCCACGCGGCGTTCGAAGGCGCGGCCTCAATTGAGAGCCTGCCGATCGCCTGGACCCCGGCCAATACTGAAATCTACGCATCGTTCGGTCGCGAGTTGAACCTAGCTGGCTCGACCGCCCCGCAGCTGACCCTGTGGGCAAAGGGCGTTGATGACGGATACTGCCGGCTGTACGCACAGCTGTCGAACAACGGCGGTAAAAGCTGGACGGACATCAGCGGCGACATCGACGCGCGGCCCGATGGGTGGAGGCGCTTCCAATTTGCCGTTCCGCCGGCGTTCCGAGTGAACGGGGTTCGCCTGCGTCTGCAAGCGTATACCTATCGCTACGACCGCAGCACGCAGTTCCTGGTCGACAAACTCACCATCGAAGAGGCACCAACGTGGGTGACGCTCGGCACGCCGCTGCCGCACCTCAAGGAAATCGATCTGACCTGGTCGGAGTTTGCGAATGCCGGCACGTTCCAGAAATACGAGGTGTATCGCCGCGAATCCGCTGGGGTCACACTGGCAGACACACTCGTGGGAACGATTACCAACCGGACGGAAAACAGCTTTACCGACAGCGGACTCTCCATCGGGAAAACATATTACTACCGGGTCTATGTCTACAACTTGAATGATACCGCCACGCCGTCGAACGAGGCGGAGGCCACCACTGTTCCGGTGAACCTGCCGATCAACGACAATCTCTCCAACCTAGGACTGTGGGACACCCTCGGCGGCTGGGGCATTGAAACCAATGCGGGCGGTTCGTGGCTCTCGGATTCGCCGTACAGCCCGTACGCCAACAACCACCGTGTTGAAAACAACTATGCGCTGACAGCGGTGAATCTATCCGGTGCAACCTGGCCGGTGCTCTCATTCCGCGACAGGTTCAACCTGACCGATACGGACCGCGGCTATCTGCAGATCTCGCCGGACGGCACCACATGGTACAACCGCTATGCTTGCACCGGCGCACGCTCCGAGTGGACGGAGCAGCGGCTCGACCTCTCCGAGTGGGCCGGTGCGCCGAATGTGCGCATCCGGTTTCACCTCTGGAGCGACGGGTCGGGCACGGCCGACGGCTGGCAGATCGACGACATCGTCGTCGAGGAACATCTGCCAGTGGTGGCGCTGCCGCTGCCGCTGTACGAACGCTTCGAAGATAGCGCGACAAACTGGATTAGCGGCGGCTGGGTGGTCACCACGCACGCGGCGTTCGAAGGCGCGGCCTCCATCGAGAGCCTGCCGATCGCCTGGACCCCGGCCAATACTGAAATCTACGCATCGTTCGGTCGCGAGTTGAACCTAGCCGGCTCAGTCGCGCCGCAGTTGACACTGTGGGCGGCAGGCATAAATGACAGCCGTTGCTACCTGCATGCGCAACTGTCGAACACCGGCGGTAAAACTTGGACGGACATCAGCGGCGACATCGACATGCGCCCCAATCAATGGAAGCGCTTCCAGTTTGCGGTTCCAGCGGCTTTCCAAGTCAATGGAGTCCGTTTGCGTCTGCGCGCTTACACCTACTACAGCGACAAACCCACTCAGTTCTTTGTGGATCGCCTGACAATCGGTGAGGTGAGCCCCAGCGCGCCGACCCCGCTCTCTCCGGCTGATGGCAGCGTGGTCAAGGTGCCTTATCCAACGCTGACAGTCGAAAATGCCGTTGATATTGTGGACGACAACTCCAGCTACGAGTTCGAACTCTATACAAATGCCAATCTCTCAGCGGCAACATTGGTCACGCGCTTACCAGTGCTGGCATCCGGCGAAAACACCACCAGCTGGCAGGTAGACGTGAAAATGGTTGACGGGCTCCAGTATTGGTGGCGCAGCCGCGCAACCAGCAGCTCGAATCACTTGAGCGGTTGGAGCACCACTAACACCTTCCACGTGGTAATTGTGAATCACGCGCCATCCGCACCCCTGATCCTGTCACCCTATGCGCAGGCCAACTTGCCGGATGCCTCTGGCTGGTTTGTCTGGCTGGGAAGCACTGATTCTGATGCAACTGATTACGTTGCGGAATATCGGTTGGAGATTGCCTCCGACAATACCTTTGCCAATATTTTATTGAGTGCGGTTGAAAGCTCGACTGCGCCGATCAATATCATGGCGCTGAATTCAATCAGCGGTTATGGGTCGCTTCCGCTCAATAAAACCTACTTCTGGCGCCTCTGCGCAGTTGACTCCCTTGGACTGAGTTCACCGTGGTCAATGGAATCTTTTGTTTACGGAGAGTTAACAACCGATCCCGTCGTTGTTGAGCCTGTGACGATTACAGATATAGCGATTAGCGGTCATATGGTTCGACTGGAATGGACACCAACCGAACAATTTGCCTGGCTCGAATGGACACCGACCTTAGCACCCCCGCAGTGGGAGCCGGTTAATGGCACTCTAAATATTAAAACAAATTATTTTGAGATGGCTGTGCCGACCAACAGCCAGAAGGGATTCTTCCGGGTAATGGTTGGCGATTAAAGGCTCATGCAAAAAACAGTTACCTAGTTTTAACCTTAATGAAGCGCGCAAATCGCATGGCATCTGCAAAGATGCTTGCACGACTTCATTGTCACTTTTAGGGTATTGTTAGGGACAGACACTAATTTTACCCAAGCGCATCGGTTCGCGAAGCGCTACACTTTCGCTATGCTGGCGCGGTCACGGCCCGCGCCCTACAGCTTCGGCCTGACAATCGCTCGGCTGACGTATTCCTGGCAGCTTGCGGCTTGACAATCACTCGGCTGCGTGCCTTTTGCAGCTTGCGGCTTGACAATCACTCGGCTGGCGCGGCTCTTGCAGCTTGCGCAGCACTGTAGCCGCGGGCCGTGACCGCGGGGTGGCGCGTCTGTGGCCAACCGCCTGGCAGCTTGCAGCTCGCATTGCACTCTACTTTTGCTCGGCGGCGCGGTCACGGCCCGCGCCCTACAGCTTCGACCTGACAATCGCTCGGCTGGCGCATCCCTTGCAGCTTGCAGCTCGCATTGCACTCTACTTTTGCTCGGCGGCGCGGTCACGGCCCGCGCCCTACAGCTTCGGTTCGCGTGTCGCTTTACTTTCGCTCGGCGGCGCGGTCACGGCCCGCGCCCTACAGCTTCGGCCTGACAATCGCACGGCTGGCGTATTCCTGGCAGCTTGCGGCTTGACAATCACTCGGCTGCGTGCCTTTTGCAGCTTGCGCAGCACTGTAGCCGCGGGCCGTGACCGCGGGGGCGCGTTTATTGTCGATGCTTGGCAGCATCGACAAAGTTCGCGCCAAAGTTTTCGGCCAGGGTTACATCACACTGTCGCATCATCGCCGCTATCATTAACCGAAGGCGAAGCCGACCTCAGTAGCTCCGGTTTCTAAACGGACATGTCCGATTGGAAATCGGACCTACCCCGCTCCCACATCTCCCGAATAAAGGGGATGCCGCGCTCGGCAACGTGGCTGGCATCCTCAAACATATCACGCCAGATACGGGTGGCGGCTGCCATGCCTGGCAAGGCCCGTCCAAAGGCCTCGATCACCAGGTCACCGCGGTAGTTGATCGCATGCAGCGCCTTGAATGTGCCCGCAAAATCAATATGCCCCTCGCCCGGAATGCCGCGGTCATTGGAACAGCAGTGAAAGTGGTTGATCACCGCGCCGTCTTTCAGAATAGCGCCAATAGGGTCTTTCTCCTCAATGTTGGCATGAAAGGTGTCGAACAGAATGCCGACATTGGGCGCATCCACTGCCTCAACCAGCTCCCGTCCGACGGCCAGGGTGTTGACCATATAGCATTCGAAGCGGTTGAGCGGTTCCACCGCGAGTCTAACACCCGCGGCAGCCGCGTTCGGCGCGACAACCCTGAGCATCTCAATCGCGCGTTGCTTTTCAACCTCTGTGGGGCCAGCACCACTGAACACCCCGATGGTCTGGTACATCGGCCCGCACACCAATGGAGCACCCAATTCATGCACGCACTCAATCAGCCACTGCATGTAATCCAGCGCAGCCTGACGGCTTACAGTGCTATCACTGATCGGGTTGGCATCCTCGCTGCAGAAAGCCATCGAGGCTGTGCGCTCTAGTCCGATATCATCCAGCATTGCACCCAAGGCGCGGTAATCCGCGGCATTGCCCTCCATCACCGGGATCTCAACACTGTCGGCCCGTGCTGCTTTAATCATCTTCAGCACCGCGCGGTGCCCGGCGTTCACATTTGATGCCCATAAGAGCATATTGATTCCAAAGTTCATCTTATCTCTCCTCAGGTATCCCCAGCTCCTGCATGGTTGAACGCATCCAGGCCAGCGATTTTTCAATCAGCGGACCGCCATTGCCTTCGCACTCCATGCTGAGCACACCGGTGTAGCCGTTGTCACGCAGCAGTGCCATACACTGTTTGATGTTGTCGGCATTCACACCGTCACCAATGGCACATTGACTCAAGGCAATGCCGGTGTCCTGTCCACGCAGGGCAGCTGCCAGTGACTCTGAAACATCCTTGATATGCACATGACGAACGCGGTGAATAAACCGCTTGATAAACTCCACCGGGTCACGTCCGGCGATAAACGAGTTGCCGGTATCCATATTGAGCCCAAGATATTCGCTGTCGCAAAAATTCAACATCTGTTCCAGCATATCGGGGTTGGTCGTGAAGTAGCCGTGCACCTCGATATTGATCTGTATCTTGTAGGCCTCGGCCACCTCAATGATCTGCTCGTAGGAGCGTTTCATTATATCCATTGCCTCAGGATCATTCAGTCCTTCGGGCTTGTGCAATCCGTCGGTAGTGGCGATGCAGGGACACCCAGCATGTTTGGCCCAGGGAATCGATTTCAGAACATAGGGCACGCCATAGAGTGGGCCATCTTTGCCGGAGAGCGGAAAGGCGGCGTCAATCTGAGAGAACTCAACGTCGTACTGCTCCTTCATCCTGTTTTTCAGCATCAGAGGGTCTTCGTAAAGCGCGACATGCGGTTGGTAGCCGAGTCCGTGAATCCAGCTGACACCATCGATCACGCCGCACTCAATCCAATGCACGTCATTTTTCTTCGCCCACTCCAGGCAGAAATCAAAGTTCTTAAAACTTGTGTTAAACGCATCTGTGTGAAATCCAATTTTCATAATTCTTTCCTTTCAGCTACCTTTCAGCTACCTTTCAACGGCCTTTCAGCGACCACGGAGTGGTCACTGACTAGAGGTTAAAAGATCTACCCTTGCCCTTCACCCTGCGCCTTACGCTTTACATCTTACAGACCTGCCGCCCAGGCAGTGCCGCGGCGGTAAAGCTCGTTCATAGCGGGGTTGAAACTCTCAAGGCTGTGCCCAAGCACGCAGTGAAAAACGCGCCCCTTGCCGGGGTTATAGGTGAATGCCATGGGGTAAACCTTTTTATCGACCGTGGAAACAGCGGTGGCCAGAACATGAATTGGCGCATCGCCATCCAGGCAGGTGTAGAGTTCATCAATCGACTGCGTGAACTCCTCCATGCCCTTGGTTATCGGGTGGCTCTTGTCAACAATATTCACGGTGAATTCCCTGCGTGGATCATGGCCGCGCAGCTTGGGATTCCAGGAGCGTCCGGCCAGCTGCATGAACTCGGGGTTATAAACCTGTTCGGGATAACCGATAAAGGCGCCGCAGGCAAAGTGAAAGAGCACCATGCTGCCACCCTCATGCAGATATTTCGCGAGATTCTCAATACCCCCTGCCGGCCCCGGCTCATTGTGGCTCTGATAGTTCAGAAAGAGCGTGTCATATTTGAAGATCTCTTTGCTGGCAAGGATCGTATAATTCTCGGTATAGCTCACCTCCAGCCGCTTGTCCTCTGCTAACAGCTTCACAATCTCCGGAGCGGTCTCCTGCCACTTGTGACCAGGATACTCATTGCCGGTTACAACCAGCACCCGCTTTTCCGCGCCCTTGTTGGATTTCAATATCGGCACTCCGAATTTTGCAGGGTCTGGTTTTGCAATAGCTGGAGCTTTTGTGGCCGCCACGACCGTGGCTGCCACAGGTTGAGGTGCAGGAGCGCCGGTGGTCTCGCCCTCGGCGATCCACACCTCGCTGACAACCGAGTTGGAGGCCCCCTCGCGTTTAAAGCGTATGGTTGCCCTGCCGCCCTTGATCTCAGAGGCTGGAATGTTGATTGCCAATGATGCAGCAGGCTGATTCTTGTCCTTCCATGCCGGCAGCGGAGTTTTGTCGAGCACACGCATGTTGCCGATTTGCACTGACTGCACACGCCCGTTATTGTCGTAGTCCCACCAGACAAAACAGGCCTGATATTTCTTTGCAGGATCAAGGCCGCTGACCTCAATCACTACCTCATTGCCATCATATGCAACTGTGCCGGCTGGTTCATCAGTGTACTTCCAGCTGGCACCCTTTATTACCGCAAGCAGCACCCCTGATTTGCCCTGCACTTTATCCTGTACACCGCAGTTAATTGCAGCCAGCGCCGACAACCGGGCTCCGCCGGCTTCAAAGCGCGCAATTGCCCGTTCGCAGAGCGTGCGGTGGACAACGCCGGTATCCTGATCCACGGTCACTTTTTTCAGCAGCGGCATAGCTGCTGGATCCGGCCACTGCGCCAATGCACGCAGTGCCGCGTCAGCAATGTTTGCGGATGGAGCACTGATATTCTCTGAAATGATAACCAGTGCCGCATCGCTGCCAATGGCCGAGAGCGAGCGCAAAACCGCAACTCTGATGTTTTCAGAAGCTCCAGATTTTTTCATTATCTCTGCCAATGGCGGCAGAGGGTCATGATTCCCATCCAGGCGCTTGATCATGCGGCGCACAGCCAACTCAACCTCTTGACCGCCTGCTCCGCCTAGCAGAGCCACCAGAGCAGGGTAGACGTTGGTATCCCCGCTGCGACCGAGAACCTTCAAGGCCTCAACTGCAACCGCCTGATTTTCGTCCCCGGCAGCCTTTAAAAGAGCAGCTTCCATCTGCACTATGCCTCTGATCTCAGCAGCCTGGATGGCGGCAACTCTGGCAATATCGCTGCCGCTGTTGACTGCCTTGAGAATCGCTCCGTCAACACCCTTGGCATTGAGTTTTGCCAGTGATTCAACCGCGCCGGCGGCGGCCAGCACCGGCACGCTGTTAGCATTGCCAATGGAACCCAGTGCCGCAATCGCAGCTCTGCTGATCTCCGCGTCCGCATTGGAGGCAAGCTTTGCAGCAACTTCATCGGCCTCCTGAATGTTGTATTGCTCGACAACTTGGAGTGCGGATAACTGTCCATCTTTTGACATGGATGCCATCATTTTCACCAAAGCCGACGGGTTGTGTTGCGCCAGCACTCGCATAGCAAAGGCGCTGACTTGAGAATCTTTGTTGCCTGCCACCTGCCCGGCGAGCTTGGCTGCATCCTTGGGGTAAAACTGCGTGATCCCGGCCAGGCCGGCAATCTGCTTGGCAGGTAGATCGCTGCTGATCTCCGCCAGATAGTGCGCCTTGCCCTCGTCTTTCAGGGATGAGTATGCGAGCTCATTCAAAGCGATCCGTATATCCGCCGCCATCCCCGGGTCGCCCGTCATTTTTCTCAGCACCTTGTTCTCAGCTTCTCCGGCCACCTTGGCCAGATGCTGCGCCAGGATCGTGCGTCCGGCATCGGTTGTGCTTTGCGCGGCAAAGGCCTCCATCAACGCGTGGGCCAGCTGGGCGCACTGCTCCTGATCGCCGGTGGCTGCCGGAACAAACTGCTCCAACAGGTAGTGGGGGTGGCGCGGATGCAGGCCGTTGGCAGCGGCAACCGCATTGACGGCCTGCAAAACTTCATCCGGCACAGGCGCGGCCTGCACCAGGCACAGTGCAGTCAAGCACAGTGCGGTTAGTAACATAAACATTTTTTTCATTTTTATTCCCTTTAAAATTGAGCCAACTACAGGGCGACTGTTTAAGAGGGCGAGAAGAATGTCGCCCCTACAGTTGCCACGGTGCCCGCATTGTGCGTGAGAGCATCCGGTTGGCAAAGTCATCACCGACAAACTGCTCGGCTTTCCAATCCCACTTGAGCGGGCGTTTAACGCGCGAGGCAATATCCGCAACCAGCGACAGCATTGTGGCGGCGTGGCATGCTTCAACCGGCGCAATTGGTTCACGGCGCGATTTAACGCACTCTAAAAAATTCTCCATATGGTTTCTGGAAACATAGAGATGCTGATCAGAGGGCTTGATGACTGTATTCAAGAGAGCCGGATCAGAAGCTTTGATACCGCTGCGGGTCACATGCACCCACCCCTTATCCCCTATAAAACGAACTCCATGACCAACAGGCGAACTGCCGTCATCATAATAATCCATCACCAAACCGGATTTTGTTTTGACTTTCACCTGCCATCCAAAGGAGACATCAGCATCGCCCTCGGGCTCAAATTGGGCGGCTCCCTCAACCTCAATCGCTCCACTCAAAAACTCAGGTGCCCCCCATAATCCGATATCCAGGTGATGAACCCCCCAACTCTGGATCCAGCCGGCACAGTAGTCCGTTAGGAAATACCAGTTGTAGTTGCAGAGATTCTTGCGATAGGGTTTGAAAGGGGCTGGTCCGAGCCATAGGTCATAATCAATGTCGGCCGGTACCTCACCAGGTTCAAGCTTGAGCATCCGGCGCCCGCTGGGAGCCGCGACACTCACCCGCTCCAGTTTACCCAAATAGCCGTTCAGTGCCAGCTCACAGGCCTGGCGGAAGCGCGGATCGGAGCGCTGCTGAATGCCAGCCTGCAATATGCGTCCGTAGCGGCGGACGGTTTCGCACATGGCACGTCCCTCAGCCACGGTCAGACTCAAAGCCTTTTCACAGTAGATGTCCTTGCCGTTTTTGGCGGCCTCGATTGTCATGAGCGCATGCCAGTTTTCCGGAGCGGCGATGGTGACAACATCAATCGAGGGATCAGCCATGATCTCACGGAAATCTTTGGTGGATTTAAGGTTCATCCCCGCTTTTGTGTAGCCATCCAGCCGCTGTTCCAGCGCGTCGCCGCGCACATCACAGATCGTGGTCAGCTGAGCCTGCTTGAGCGCTGAAAGCGTGCTCACGTGGTTCGGCCCCCTGTCCCCCATGCCGATGGTTGCAACCGTGATCCTCTCCGACGGTGCAACTGTTCCGTTAAGCCCCAAGGCGCTTGCGGGAATCAGATAAGGCAACGAAACCGCGGCCGCGGCTTGCTTTAGAAATCCTCTTCGCTGTAGTTGTGTTTTCATGTTTTGTATTCCTTATGTCCTTTCCATAAAAGTGGTTTGTTTCGCAATCCTCCACCGCATAGCGGCGGATATACCGGCATCCACCGCATAGCGGCGGATATACCGACATCCACCGCGTAGCGGCGGATATACTGTGCTGCTTTCAGTATGTCCGCCGCTACGCGGTGGATGGAAATTACACCGCACTTTCCACAATTGCAGGCGGCACCAACCTCTGCGCTCCGCACGGATCGAGTGCCTACACGCTCCGAATAATTAAAGAGCTACTTTGCTCCTGAACCAAAAGCGCGCTGATATAGCTCAACCGCTTTTTTCTCTGAAATATCCCGGCTTATCACAACTCTGCAACGTGCGGTTGCGCTGTGACCGGATTTGATGTCATATCCAAAGAGCGAAAGATAAAGCGAGTAGTGATTATCCTCATGATGTGGCATCAGCACTGCGAAACAATCCTGAGGAGCGGCGAGCATGATGCTGGTTAAGCCGTTATCAAGACTGGCTCTCACCCCAAAGGGATATTTGTAGTTCTCAACAGGGATGAAATCAACCGGATTAGGTTCATGTTTCCAACGTCCGTCCGCAATTATTTTGCGGGCCTCGTTGTCCCGCGGAAAACAAAGCCAGTCGCCCAGCTTGCGATCCGCAGCCACCAGCCCTTGGCTACCACTGCCGTGGCATAAATTAAATCCACTGAAGTAGCAGGTCATAAAAACTTCAAACTTCGGCAGCAACTTCTTTGCGCTCACTGTGACTGTAGCATCCAGTGCCTCTGCAGTTGCCCAGCGGTAGACTATCTGCAGGTCGAAGGGGTGGTTCTCATCAGCAGTCCAGTTGACCTGCACCGCGCCATCTGCCAGCAGCTCGGCGGTGCTCCTCCATTCGCGTACATCAGGCAGGTAGCGCCGCTCTGAATCAAGCAGTCTATATGGTGTCAGCAACCCAAGCGAAGCGGCAATCTGCGCCCCGCTCTTAATATCAGTGACAGGTGCTAGACCAAACGATTGACCGCCCTTGCGCAGCTCCCCTTTTAAAGCACCAGTGTCAAACTGGTAACCGCTGCCATGCTCTTGGAAACCGAGATCGGCCGAAACATTCAAATTGAAACCGTAAAGCAATACAAAGATTGCAAAGAAAATAAAATTGGGATAAACAGCGTCAAACCTCATCTTTGTGTTTCCTTGTGTCCTTTGTGGTTTCAGATAAAAAATTGGTTGCGGCTATGCTGCGCTAGCTCCTTTGTGGTTTCAAAATCTACCCTTGGAAGATCCGCAGCAGCCCCTCGGCGATCGTCTTGCGTTCTTTGGACGCACTGACATGCGGTTCAAATCCGGCCCGCAGTTTGAGCCCCTCAATGGCCTCAAGCATCAGATTCACACTCTGTGTTTTGTCGCCCTCTTTGAGTAGTCCGCGTGCCTGCGCCTGCTCAACCACCTCCAAATAGAAATTACGCACATCATCATAAAACTTACTCCAGCTTTTTTTAACATCCTCATCCTCCTGCATCAGCATAAATATGCCGGTGGTGAAAAGCCGATTGCGCTGATCGATTACGCAGGAGTTGACACTGAAAACCAGCAATTTGCGCAGTGCATCGAACGGATCATCCGCGCTTTTAATCGACTTGTTCGCAGATACATGCCAAATGGCATAGTAATATTCACAGGCAGCCAGAATCAGAGCCTGCTTGTTTTTGTAGTGCCAGTAGAGCGACCCCTTGGTCACACCTGCCCGCTCAGCGATCTGATCAAGGTTCACCTTGGCAAAGCCGTTATCAGCAAAGAGTTCAAAGGCGCATTTCGCCAACTTGGCGGGCATTTTGGAGCCACTGGTTTTTGTTATTTTCTCTCTCATTTGACCATACTGTACCGTATAGTATGGTTTGTTGCAAGCAGGTTTAAAAAAAACTTTATTGACTCGAAAACACGATGAGGTGACTTGAAGTTCGGCAGCATAGAAATCGGAAGTCGTGAAGTCGTGAAGTCGCCAAGTCAATCTCTTTCGCTCTTCGATACCGATTCCGATAGCGAGTTACACAGTGAAAAGTGCATCGTGGGGTGTAGGGTTGCTTCTACATGTCACGCCGTATTTAGAAGGCGGATGAAGCAATTAGCGGATGCCGGGCGGGTGTTCGCCAAAGGCGCACCATGGGGTTTCATGATCTTTGATTGGCTCATCCGTCTTCGTCCCGCAAGCGGAACTACGCCGGACAAGTTCCGCCAACCCTACATTTTCAACCAGGATGAAAGTTGTAAGTCGTGCGCAAACTTTGTCGGAAATATGAGTGAGAAGGGTCGACAAAGTTTACGACAAAGTTAGCGACAAAGAAAAAACATAAGGAAACCCCTTTAAACTATTCGAATTTACAGGCAAGCCGCTAGCGCAGCGCGCTGCGAAAAAACGATGAGGTGACTAGACCGAGTGCCGCGAAAAAGATAAGGATTGAGATGAGGATGTGTTCCAACCCTAATCACAATCCTAATCATAATCCTCTAATCAGGGAAATCAGTGCCTGTCCCTAAGGGAAATCCAAATGAATGGAAGCAGCCCGAGCGCGTTGACGGCCAGATAGAGCAGGTGGCTGGCCAGGCTGAGCGCCACCAGCTCCTCGGGCAGCAGGGCGAGTGCTCCCGCTACCCAGAGCGCGGCGTATTCGCGTAATCCAATGCCGCCGAACGAGATTGGCAACGCTGAAATCACTCCGAAAAGGGGTATAACATACCAAACTGAGTTGATTGCTAAATCAAGTCCCAGGCTGCGGATTAAAAATATGTGGCAGCCGATCTTCAACCCCTGCGAGAGCAAGGCAGCTGTAAATGTCGCCGCGCAGCATGGCCCGTCTTTTAAAAACATGAGCAGCGGGCCGACAACTCGGGCCACCCGCCCCTCCCCAACATCCTGCTGCTTGCGGGCCATCACAATAACCCATACGAGTGCACCCAGATACAGGGCGGCCACCAAGGCGGTCAACCTATAATATGAAAGGGTAAGACAAAGCGACATAATACCGATCAATACCAGCACCGAGAGGTTAATCAGCCGATCTAACAGCATGGTGATTGCCGCGCGTCCCGCGCCCCCCCCGCTGCCTTTGACCAGTAGATACCCTTTGTAAAGGTCGCCGCCGATATTAGAGGGCAGAAAACTGTTAAAAAGCATCCCGCACCAGTAAATCGTCGCCACCCTTTGATAAGAGAGTGCATAGCGATTTGACTTAAGCACCGCAAACCATGCAGCCGCACCTGCAAAACCGCCAGCTGTCAGGGTTGCGACAGCCCATAACAGCTGCATCGGATCTGCACCCCAAAGATGCTCCAGCACACCTGTAAAATTGACCTTGCGCAGCACAAACCAGATAAAAAGCAGGGAAACTGCCAGCTTAACAGCCAGCAGCACCCGCTCACGGTGTTTTCCTTCAGTTATATGACAGTTTTGCGACAATGATCACCAGTTCCGATTTTTTGTGCTTATTGTAACTTGAGAAGGCTAAATTTTCATGAGCCTGCTGCAAAATGCCGCTCGTAGAGCGGCTACTACACCGAACGACATCCCTTGCACTCCGCAGTGCAGCACATGTGAAGTAGTCGCTCTACGGGCGACATCAGTTGACGATGATGTACGATGATAGCGGATTGCAAGCAAAAACTCCGCCCTTGAACATCGTCAATCATCATCGTGGTCGTTATCGTAAACCGGAGTTTCAACCGACCTCAGTAAGCCCGGTTCACAACACAGCTCCACACTGACTTTATAGAACCCATGCAATGCCGAGGCGTTATCCGTAAAATTGCTGGTTGGCCCATAGAGAGTTTGAAGCACATCAAATGGTCCCGCAGGGTTATCGGCTTTCAGCACGCGATAGGTGCGACCCTCCAAGGCTGGCCAGTTAATGGTTCGGCCATCAATGGATATCCTGAAGATTGAGTTGCTGTCGTTTGGATCCGTGCCTGCGATATACTCCTGTAAGTTTGTATAACCGTCCTGATCTGGATCAAGGGCACCGTCATCCGTAAAAGGGTCTAGGCCATGCAACTCCTCCCACTCAACCGGCATCCCGTCGTTATCATATACGAACAAGGTGAATGGCGGTGCCAGCGCGTGTGTGACATTTTGGGTGTCAGTAAGCTTGGCGGCCAGAGTGTGAATTCCGACCGGCAAATTCGTCAGGGTCGTGTAGTGAACAGGCTGACCATCCAACTCTGAGTTGGTTGTCGCTGGGGTGCTGATTGTATTAATCGAAAAGTCATCACTGTTCTTACTCTCAGTGATACTTGAGGAGAAACTGCGCGATTCCAGTTCGTTATCCTCGAAAAACGGCTCCCAGCTCTTCCAGTATCCTGAAGTCATGGCGAGCGTGTCAACCCAGACACCGCCATTAGTGTAATAACCACCAACTGAAAGCTCAAAACGCAGCTGCACCGACTCGCCAGCAAAACCCGCCAGAGAAAGCGACACCTGCCGCCAGGTTAAGTTATAACGCTCACTGTCTGAATACAACTCAATGTAAGAAAGCCCGCCGTTCGTTGATATGGAAACCGTAAAGGTTGCTGTCCCTAGACGATTCTTGATCCAAAACGTCAGTGTTGTAGAAGCATCCGGCAGCAGGATCTCATCCAGCACCATGGCTGCCGGGCCATTGGGGCCTGCATACCAGCAAGCACCGGGTTTGCCGCCCGTGGTCAGCGCCTTCCAGCCGGAGTTGATGGTTGCATTGATCTCTGAGCCATCGGATACCCACGGGCTGGCTTGCTCCTCCAAGCGAAAGACGCTCAATTTTTCTGCCTCGATTGCGCGCTGTTTAGGAAGCACCCACCCCAGTTCAGAGGCCTCACCCGTAGTGGTGGTTGCAACATCACTCGCAGGAAAAGCCAGCAGTTTCGGACGCAGTGAGGTCACGCCATAGGCTAACGGGGCGCCCGCAACATTATTCGCATCCCACCAGCCGTTGTTGGTGCCGCCCCATCCATAGTTGATGTGATAGGTGGTCACTCCGTTGTCAACCATCAGACCATCTGCAACAATTGCATGACCGGGAATTGCGACCACGCATGGCAGACCAGCCCGCAGATCAGCCTCCAGCGGGGCGATCAAAGCTGATTGCGAACCACTCCACACACAGGGTTCATAATAAAAATATTCACCCAGCCGCGACCCGAGCGTTGCGGCGCTGGAACTTGTACCGCCATGTTCATAGTCGGCCTCTGCCGCTACACCCAACTCGTACATCAACTCCGCGACGGCACTCTCGGCAGCCCCGAAGTTGCTGCTCCATGGGTTATACTCGCTGAGCATTGACCCCCAGCTGTAGGTGCCGGAAAAATCTGCGCTGTGCGCGCCTGTGATAGCACCGGCGCTGTCGGTATAGGTGTGCGCTCCATAGCCGTGCAGCGGCCAGCGATGAAAGTTCATGATCTGAGCGTATGCGACCGGAACGCAGCCAGCTGGAGCGCGGTAGCCGTAGTATTGGGTGCCAGCCGGATCATCAGGGCAGAGTTTATTGTACGGATTGCACTGGTTCCAAGAGGTTTGCAGAGCAGGACCGTGCAGCTCAGAGAGTGCTTGAGGGTCAACTGGTTGCTGTGCCAGCAGTGCCAGGGCAGCGGGTTGACGCAGCAGCGCTGCCATGCGTTTCACATGACCCAGAAGCATGGTGCGGAGGGCGTTTTCAGGGATATCCTCCAAAACCACGCTGGAATCCGCGCTGAACGCGACCATCAAAGGCAGCTCACTATCTGAGTTCAGCACCAGATATCCCTTGGGTGCTAAATGCACAACATAAACCTGATAACCGCTCTCAGGGAAGCGCTCCACTGATGCCACGCTGCGCCCTGCCGGCCCCATCACAGGGTTACCTGCCATCCATAGCTGTGCGCCCTCAAGTGCTGTGGTCTCGGAGATCCAAGCACTGTGCACCTGCAGCACTGCAAACAAACAGAAAAACATTATCCAATGTCGCACCTATTTAAATCCTTTGTAAAAAAACTTATCCGTTGCGCAACATTATACTACAGGCCATAAACTTTAACACGGAAGAAATAACTGCCCGCAGGAGCCACTAGGGTGACAGTTGTTTCAGCGGCTTCGGTGCTGAGCGGATGAACTGTCTGCATGATAATCAGAGGCGAGCAATCCGACCAAATATAAAGATCCGTTGATTTTTCAAGCACAAAATGTAGGGCTGGATCGTTGTTGCGGCAACGATAACGGATCTTGAGGGCAGTCTTGCCTACCATCTGAATCGCCAGAATATGATCAGCCGCGCTCTCGCTTGCCAGCGGATCAGAGACAAAGGCATACTCCTGATCATTGGTCAGATCATCGTTATCAGGGTCCGCGTCTTTGGCCCATATCTGTCCAGCGCTGTTTGCAGCACTGCGCCCCGCGCCGAAGTTTTGCGCGAGCCACATTGCATGCGGATCAACACCGCCTGGCGGAGCCACAACTGTCACCGAGAAGGTGTTGGTTGCCGCCAGACCATCCAGATCCGTTGCAATCAGCGTCACGGCAACTGTTCCGGTACTGATCGGTATTCCACTGAAGATCCCGCTGCCCGGGTCAAAGCTCAGCCAACTGGCAGGCATTATTGTCGACAGCGTCAAAGCATCTTCAAAGTCCACATCGGCAAACACCAATCCATCAACTGTGAGTTCAAAAGGAACCAGCACAGTTGCTCTCTGATCTTCAACCGGCAACGCGACAACCGGAGCATTGTTGAATTTGAAACGATAGACATTAAGTTTAATTGAGCTTACGTATACAGGCATTGTCACTGCGGAGCAAACAGCCAGAGTTTGCTGTTCCAGGGATACTGCACTGCCAAAAGTCACCGACTTGCTCTCGCCTGAACCGATGTAGTGCTCAATTAAACCCCACGCGTCACTGCCCCCTTCATTTTCTCTATAGACAAAAACCTCCCCTATCACACCTCCGGGCGCAGGAGAACCCACCACTAAAATCCCGCGATCAATCTGCACGCTTTTGCCATAAAAATAATTCCCCTGATTGTCGGGGCGACTGAGCTCCTTTTGCTTAATCCATGCTGTTCCGGCTCCGGAGTCGCGATAAAGATAAACAGAGCCGCTATTGTTAATGTTTGCGCCATCACGAGGCGTGCCGACCACCGCCACATCCTCGTAGATATCCACTGATGATCCGAACATCTCGTTTAACCCCAAAGTCTCGCCAGCCAGTTTCTGCACTGGAAACCAAGGTTGCAGCGCTGAGTTACGGGCAAAGGTATAAGCGGAACCAGCGCGGTATGTGACAGAGCTGTCATGCGGAGCACCGACAATAATCCTGTTGCTGTTAATGGCCACGGCAGCGCCGAACTCAGAGCCGGCTATATTGTCAGTCGGAACGAGTGATTCCACCAAAGCAAAGTTCGCAGGAGCGCTATTACTTCTACGATAAATGTACACCCTGCCGGAGTTGGCAATATTGCCGAAGGCATGCGAAGCTCCTACAATCAGCGTTTCACCTGAAACGGCAACAGAGCAGCCAAAGCGGGCGCCGCTGACACTGTTTGCAACTCTCAGCTTTGTAATAAGCCCCCATTGATCACTCCCTGTATTATCTTTACGGTAGATCAACACAGCCCCCACTCCAGCATCATTAGGCGCACCAACCGCAAGCAGATCATCCTGGATTGCAACCGCATGCCCAAACTCAGCGGTTGCGGAAACATTCGTTGGAATGATGTTTTTAAAGAACCCCCAGGCTTCACTTCCTCCTTGGTTACGGTAGTAGAGTGAAACTGCACCCTTGTTGAGATCTGGGGAGCCCACAGCAATAATATCCCGCGTATTGCTAACAGCTGAACCAAACCCAGTACTGGTAAGCTGCCCCCAGGGAGAAGCGCTTCCACTGACCCAACTGTCACTGGAGATAATCGTTGTCAAACTGTCAATAACAGGCGCGGCAAAACCATCGTCAACCGTGATCACAAGGCGGGTGATCTCAGACGGTGAAGTTTGCGACAAACGCTCTCCAGGTGTAGGCTCAAAGGTGATACTTTGCAGTGAATCTGAGACCTGCGCGGCTGTGACGTTGCTGGCACGATAGACTCCGCCACCCATGGAGGTAAACAAACCGAGTGTCGCGAGATAGCCATGCGCGGGCTGCTCGATTCTGATCTCCACGACCAGCGGCTGAAGCGTGAGATCATCAATCTCCGAGATTGTGACAGCGGCAAATGGCAAAATCGGCAAATGCGCGTACGCCCTCAGATCTGCCTGAGTGCCGGTGATAGCAGGGGGATCGTTCACAGGTGTCACCCGCACAGTTGTATTTGAAACAACAGGAGATGTTACAAACGGGTCCCACACGCGACAGGTGAACAGGGCATCTTCAACTGTTCCAACTGTAATACGGTTTTCAACCGGCAGATAGGTCAATCCCTGCAACGCAGCAGAGGCAGAGGCAGGAGTTACATTTTTGATCTCATACTCACCGGGATTGATCTGGACAAAACTGCCCAGATTTGTCAAGGCGCCCTTATTTGGGTCATCAAGCTGGACCTTGACGCGCAGCAGTTCAGTGCCCCAACCATCAACATCTGTAATCAAGTTCTGCGGGAAGGGAGCTATCGACTGTTTATCTGTGGTTGCTAACAATTGTTCGAAGTTATGCAGCACCGGCAGATCATTGACCCCGATAACCGTAAAGTTAATGGCGGATGTGCTTTGATCTGAGCCTGCTTCAACCACCAGCACCCGAACTCTCTGCGTCTGGGTAATCCCGGATTGATCGATCACACCGTAAACAAGGGTGTCAACATAGGGGTATGCCCCTGAGTGGAGCGATGACGGAGTGTAGAACAACCGGTTGGTTGAGGCGAAAACAGCGCCGATCGAGGCTGAGGCCGCATTGGTGTCAATTACTGGTGTGAACTCCGGGCCGGGCAGTGTGCCATCATTGAGCAGGACATCCAGCTCATTGGCGCCGGTTTCTGAGATCACAACATACTCGTCACTGTTCAGCAGCAGCGAGCCTACTTTAACGGTCACCTGACCTTGAACCGTGCTTCCCAAACGGTTGTTCACATCATAGGTGAAGGTGTCTGTTCCCTGGAATCCAGCCCGCGGCGTGTAGACAATGGTTGAGCCGACAATCGTGGCGACACCGCCAAAAGCAGTGGCACTCACAGCGGTAATTCTCCAGGTGTCCGCACTGTCAGGCAGAACACCATCATTGGCAATCACAGGCAGCACATTGTTGATACTGTTGCGACCTACTGAGAATGCATCCGGGTTGCACTCGGGCAGGCGCTCTTCACTGAAGGGATAGACTTGCACCTCAACAGTGCCTTGCACTCTGGCAGCAGTGCCATCGCCCACCTCATAGGTAAATCTCTCAGTGTAGGAGAGCGAACCAACATAGTTGACATCAGGCTGATAAATCAGAGTTTGGCGATCAGAGGCGATGTTTAGAGTTCCACTGTGATCAGGTGCGTTACCTTCAATCCCAACGCCGACAATCTCAAACCAACCGCCTTGATCCGGCAGGAAGGTGTCGTTTGCCAGCACAGGCAGAGTGAATGCACCGGTCAAAGGCCCCTCATGATAAACAGCAAAACGGTCATCACACACAGCAAGCACAGGCAGCCCCACGCGCACCACAACCCTGGCTTCATCCGTGAAGCGGGTGTCGGTCATGGTGTAGGTAAAGCTCTCCTCGCCGTTAAATCCAGGGGCAGGGGTGTAAATCAAAGCGGCGCTGTCACTTGAGCACACAACTGTTCCCCCGTGATCAGGGGCGTTGACACCGGTTCCTACGGCGGTAATCTTCAGCACCCGTCCGATCTCAGGCAGCGACCTGTCATTTCTCAAAACCGGCAGGGTGATGTTATCGCTGTCGCGCAGCACGCTGAAGGTGTCCTTGACAGCATGGAGCCCATCAGCCACGGTGTTGACCGTCACCTGCGCCGTCGCAGTTCTCGCACCATCGCTGATCACATAGGAAAATGTGCCGGCACCGGGTGTGCCATTGGCGGTAAAGATCAGATACCCGCTGGCAACAGTGACTGTCCCGTTGGCCGGCGAGCCGGAGAGCTCGGTGATGGTAACAGAGCCGATGCTGCCAGGCAGGGTCATATCATTGTCTAAAACAGCGAGTGTGTATGTGCCGGCTGTCTGCGGCAGGGAATAGACATCATCAACAGCGGTTAACACGCCGACATCGATTGTCACGGTGCCTGAGCCTGTGCCGCCCAGATGGTCGGTAATCGTGTAGCCGAAGAGATCGCGGCCCACAAAGCCGGAAGGGGCGGTGTAGAGCAATCGGCGGTTGATGGTGTCGATCACAACCGTGCCGTGCGGAGTTGAGTCAATCGAGAGGATTGCATAGTTACGAGGCATTGGCAGGATGAAATCATTTGCCATCACATCCAGCGGCTGTCCCACACTGCCTGCCGGGAGGTTGAAAAAGTCATCCTGCACCGGGAGTTTTTTTCTGCGGTCAATGACCTTAACCGCCACATTTGCCACAGCCCGGGCACTGCCCCCTGCTGTGCCTGCCACCTCATAGCTGAAGGTTTCCGCACTCACGGCAGGATTGGTGGCGCAATAGACAATCTTGTTGCCAGCCAGCGTGATATGCGGCTGGTTGGTGGTCAGCAAGCTGGTAATGGTCAGCGCGCTGCCAGACCCTGGCAAGCGGTTGTCATTGGCCAGCACATCCAGCGTGACAGTTTCACCCAGAGCAACCGAGTACACGTCATCATTAGCCTGGAGATCGCCGTTGAACAGTTCGGTTGTCACGCGCACCGTCACACGTCCCTGATCTCTGTTGTTGTAGGGGTCGGTGATTGTATAAACAAAGGTTTCATCGCCCGCAAAGTTCACAGCCGGGGTATAAACCAAATGCGATCCATCGCTTGCCAGCGCCACTGCGCCACCTCTGTCAGGAACTCCCACTGCGCTGATCGAGATTCTGCCGCCACGCAGATTGTAGTTGCGATCATTCGCCAAAACATCCAGCACGTACCCGGTGCCGTCGGCGGCCACTCGGAAAAGATCATTCTCGGCAAAGATCAGTGATTGATCACAGACCGTGTACATGATCGTATCAACCAGCTGGCTGTTCTCAGCAAGTCCATCAAGGGTCAAGCCATGCGGCCCCACAGCGTGCTTCGGGGTGTTAGTTGATGTGAAGGGATAATATTGCATCAGGTTATTTGTCAGCGAGTAGGTCGCCAGATGGGCTGAGGGCGTGCCATTGGTTGGCACCACCCAGAGCGCGTTATCCGGCATATGATTGTTGATATCCACATCATAGTCGTTCGGATCAGCCGAGGTGTATGAGAATCGGCCAGAGGGGTCGTTGGTGGTCATCACAGCGCGCGGATCAAAGGCGAAAAGCTCCACATCCTCGTTAATAGTGACATTGTCGTCAAAGCTGACCGGGGTGTCGTTGACACCCTCAACGATCACTGCCACCAGGTTAGTCACAAATCCACCATGCGCATCAGAGACAACCGCCTCAAAGAAGTCGAGCACCTGCTCACCCTGCGCCAACCGGTCCAACACCTGCGACGCTGCGGCATCATACACAATTTCAGTGCCAAGGGTGACTGCGACGCCCATGTGGCTGTTGAAGACAGTCGTGACACTCAGCGTGTCATCAGAGTCAATATCACTGTCATTGGCTAAGAGCGCGAGCGGATCAATCAGCAAAAGATCACTCTCTTTAACAAACCAGGCATCGGTGATGTGCATGGCATCGGCTTCGGTTTTCCCTGCAGCAAAGACGCGCACATCAGCGCGGTTTTCCACACCGGAGGCCGCTGCCACTGCGTCGACAACCGTCAGCCCTGAGAGAACTGTCGCCAGGGTGTTGCCCCCGCCCACCAAGGGATTCAAGATGCGCAGCGAATCAGGATCCGCGTTCACAACCGGGTCGTCATTCTCACCTGCAACTGTGATGTCAACTTGCCCGATGCTGATCGCACCATGTGAATCAGAGAGCGCATAGTAAAAGGTATCCATCAAAAACGCGCCGGCTGAGATTGCCCGCAAGGTTTCTGAGCCGCGCGGGTTATAGATCAGATGGGTCTCCGCACGTTGGACGCGGATATCGAGCGTGACTGAAGCACCCAGCATGCTGGTTGCTGTCAGGCGGCTATCATCATCCAGCGCCCCCCAGACTCCAGCCGGCGAGGCGTTGTCAACATAGACCACCGGAATTGTGAATTGATCCGCATCCACCACAGTGACAACGTGCGTTCCGTTGTACGACGGGTGGCCAGCGTAGCCGGAGATAACAATCCGCGTGCCGGTTGACAAACCATGCGCAGTTGAATGCACAGTGACCGGGGTGAATGCAGCTGTTCCGCTGAAGCTGTCAATCGCTGTAACATGATCCAGAACCCCCACTACCAGCAGTGATGAGCTGCTGTCATCGGTGTCCACATCCGTGTCATTGCGCAGCAGATAACCATTGGCCAAGGTAACTGGCACAGGATAGCGCCCAACATCGTCAAAGACCACGCCGGAGGCCGGGTCAGCCAGGATGCGCAGGATCGCCTTTTCATTGCAGGTGAAAGCGTCAGCACCTGCCACAGGATAATCATTTGCGCCGATGACTGTGATATTGACTGTGGCACTATCACTTGCACCGCGCAGGGCGCGGGCAATCCAACTCCCGGCTGATTCGTCTTCAACATAATTCGTATCAATCACAAAGCTGTCACTGGTGACACTGCTAACAGCATAGATGCCATCGTAGTTGGCTGTGCCGAAAATCTGCACCATCGCGCCATTGCTCAGACGATGATCGATGGTCATGATCTGCACTTTATCGCCGCCTGCGGACAAAACAATCTGAGCTATCGGAGCTGAGCCCACATCGGCGATCATATAAGTGAAGTTGTCTTCGACCTCCACGCCGGTCGGCAGCGCATTAAATATCTGCGAGCTGCGCGGCTCATAGAACACCGCCTCACCGTAACCGGTCACCGGATTGGTGACCACCCAGACAGCTGCGCCCAGCGCGGTCACTACTGAGGGTGCGGTTGGCAAGCCTGTAATCACAGCAACATCAGAGCCGTCAGCATCCAGGTCATTGGCTGTGACAGGTATTAAAGTCAGCATATCCTCGCTGATTCGAAGGTTGTCATCAATCGCGATTGGCGAGGCGTTTTCAGCACCAAAGGGTGTATTGCCGGTGTCTCTGCCAGCCGAGGATTTTGCAGCACTAACCCCGTCGCCATCCCAGCCACCGAAAGGCGGCGCCAGCACGCGCAGATGCGGCAGATAGGCGCAGCCGCTGAATTGCGGGGCCAGAGTCAAGGAGCAGCCGGTTAAATCCAGCGCCGTCAACTCGGGGAAGTTATCAACAAATGCAGCGCTCATCACAACATGGCCAGCGGGGTTGAGCAGTACGACTGTTCCCTGGCTGCCAATACCCAGCGGCCCTTGATTGGGAGCAACAACCAAGATGCCCCCTGTATCCAATGTAATTTGATCGGCAACGATGATTCCATTACCAGGGGCAATGGCAGTTGCGCCAAAGGTATGCCGCAACGCACCATCCACCAGCAGCTGATAACCACTCAGATCAATGGTTGTTGAGTCACGCGGCACATAAAGCTCAATAAAGTCACAGGGCTGGTCTTTGCCCTGAATCTCATTGATCACAACCCGTGTCAGCGCCCCTGCTTCAAACGCACCGCTGTCAGGCGTGCTCATGCGATGCACACCGCGCTGATCATCTCCGACCAATGAACCCTTACCGGCATTGATTGCTGGACTGGCCGCGAGCAGCGGGTACACCTCGGTCGAGCCCTGCAGCAGACTCAGCGCTCCCACTCCGAGGTTGGCAACGTTCACCTGATCTGATGGGTCAATCAAGAGCTGGGTGCTGTCGGTGGCCCCGGCTTTAAGCACGGTGGCGGCATCATCAGAGAGGTTGCCACCAAGTGAGATGATTGAGCCGCTGTGTAGCTGGATATTGCGTCCATTGCCATCCGCAAATATATTGTTCTGCAAGCGAACAGTCGAGCCCATCGCAATCACAGAGAGCGAGCTGGCCAGCTTGGTCAATGAGGCGTCGCTGTTTTCGGCAAAGGTGCAGTGCTGGATATCGACATAGAAGTAAACCTGAGGATCAGAGTTTTCGACAAACAGCGCTCCGCCGCCGCCGAAGCCGGTGGGAGCGAGTTGTTGGTTCCCGGCAAAGGTGGTGTTTATGAAAGAGCAAGGCAGTTTAGAGTACAGCGAGATACCTCCCCCGCCCAACCCTGAGGCAAAGGCTGTCTGGTTGTTTTTGATCAGGCAATTCCGCAAAAACAGCTGCCCCATTGCATCAATACCGCCACCCCACAGGGTTGCCACACAATCTTTAACCACGCAGCCAATCATGGTCAGAGAGGCTCCGAGCTCAACCGAGACCGCTCCGCCGGTCTGCGCAACCCCGGATTCCAGTGTAAGCCCCTCCATCACAACCGAGGCCCCCACCTGAAAGAGCTGCAACTCCGGCACCCCGTCGCCATTGGTGTCGCCACTGATCGCAAGCATATCAGCACCCGGCCTTTTAAGGGTCACATGACGCTTTAAAACAACTGGACCATGCGCTGCATTCAGGCGCATCAAGGCCGGATAGTGCGGCAGCGCAAAGGTGACATGATCGCCGGCAAGGGCTGCCATTACCGCATGGCGCAGGGAGCCCGCCGAATAATCGTCAGTTGTGTGGGTGACGATTAAATTCTTCAACTCACCGGCCACTCTGATTCTAACCTGAGCGTCGGCACTGTTGCCCAGGGTGTCGGTTGCGGTCAGCGTAAAGGTGGTGTCACCCGGTGAATCAGCTGGAAATGGGTAGCCGGCGTTCACAACAAACTGCAGCCCGCTTAACAGATTGGAGATTGCTGCAAGATCACCTGTGAAAGTGTAGTTTCCCGGATAGATCTCGGAAAAACCGCTTTCGCCCGAGTTGTTAACAAGCGCTCCTTTATCCGGGTTATCAACCCCAATAACCAGAACAACATTGGCACTATCGTCATCCATCACCGAGATACCCTCAAATGGGCGCGGATCAGCCGGGCTGATTGATACAATCGAGCCTGGCGCCGGCACTCCTACAAAAACCGGGGCGCCATTGATACCGGTGATCGCAACCCGGGTCTGGTTATCGAACCGCGTATTACCGGCGCTATCCTTAACTGTGACGGTCAAAACCACGACCTCAGTGACACCCACCGCAATGCTGTTGGGGTTCGGTACAAACTGCGCGCCGCGCAGCCAGGCGGTGGCCGCCGCCGGAGGCGCGCCGCTGATGGTGGCAGGCAGCATGGAGCCGAGGGTGGGGTCGCTGACCGTGACCGTTACTGTCAGCGGATCACTCGCCTCGCGATCCGGGTCAGTAATGCTTACAGTTGTAAATGGCGTGACCGGCGTCGCATCGTCTGTACGAATCAGAGTCTTGTAGATACCTGCGATACTAGGCGGGTCACTGACCTCATTGATCTTTAACTGACCCTGCGCCGCCGCTGTTCCGCCATGCCCGTCCGCGACACTAAAGGTGAAATTCAAAGCTTTATTTCCAGCAACCACATTGGGGATCGGCACATATTTCAATGCGGCAACAGCCGACTGCACTGCAAGGGCGTTGCCGACAAAACTTGAGCTGCCCGGCACCAGAGCGCCGTATTTGCCGGTCGGATCATCGTTGGCAAAGATTGTCACGGTAAATGATTCGTCAACATCTGGATCAATTACGGTGATGGAGAATGGTGAGGCGGACGCAGTGTCGTCAATCACCTTGGGCGAGACTGTGACTGAGATCGTAGGCGGGTCATTGATTGATTTGACGCTGATCACACCGCTGATCTCAGCTGTCTTGTTATCCAGGTCTTTGACATGGATAGTGACACTCACGCTTTTGGAGTCCCCGACAGGCACCTGATTCCGAAATGGCGCAAACTTGAAACTCCTCAGTTGAGCTTGAACCTCATTAGGTGTGCCTGTGATCTCAACCGGGCTCTCCAATAAACCATCAAATTCGCCGGGCAGCGCCGTATTATTATATGTGACTGTCACTGTGTGGTGTTCGTCATTGTTATGGCCATGATCAGGATCAGTGATAACAATCGCTGAGAAAGGCTTGACAACACCACTGGTATCCAGCAGATTGATACCGTTAAAGCCGGAGATCACGGGCGGGTCAGGCACTGCTCTTACCGTTATTGAAACATCGCGCGTGGCTGTGTGGTTGCCATCAGCCCTTAATGTTAAGGTGATGGTGCAGCTGCCGTTTTCATTTGAGAGCGGTGTGAGCTTAACTGTCCTGATGTAATGGCTGGTTTTGGTGATCACAATGCGGCTAACAGGGATCAGCGCAGCATTAGAAGAGGTTGCCGTTAAAACGAGGTTGCTGAAGGTCTGATTTGCATCATCCACTGTCACTGTGAGTGTTGTCACTGTATCCTCATCAAAGGTCGTACTCCCTGTAACAGAGACAATCTGTAACTGCTCTCCCGCTGCCAGTGCAGAGCCTGCGCCGAGAACAAACAACGCGGCTGCGACCGCGCACCGCAGCATCATGCCCGATGAAAAATTCTGCCTCTGTGGAGTTTTCATAAGATTCACACCCTTGCTCGCTACTCTACTGAATTTTGCACACCAACGCTTAACCAGACTCTTTTTATTCATGAGGAACCCCCAGTGCTGACACAGCAGGGCTGGCCCCCTCTGGCACCGCTCCCGCGCTTTCCGTCAGCCGCATCAGACCTTTTGCATTAATTTGCGGCGAAACCAAGGCTAAACACCTTGCAATAAACTCCTGCTCGCGTTTTTGTCTGTTCTGCGCCAATATCTTTTTGCTGATCGCAGCGCGCACAGCTTCAAAAGGGGTGATTATTTCCGGACGAAAATCTGTTTTTTTCAACAGATACAGCCCGTCAGAGGACTCAAGAATCGCGCTGATCTCGCCTTGCTTGAGAGCAATCCCAGCCTGCCAGATCTCTTCCGGCAAACGCGCGGAGGGTGTGCCGCGGTTGGACCAGCCAATATCACCGCCGCGGTAGCGACTGATCCCATCATCCGAATGGGTCATTGAAAGCTGGGCAAAGCCCTGCATGGAAGGGCCGCGTCCGCTGTGCAGCGGCTGCTTTAGCGCCTCAGCCTGGGCCTCAGCCATCCTTTGATGAACTTCAGCCCGTTTTTCGCTGCTCGCATTTTTCTCGATCCGCAAAAACAGGATGGCCAGCCGATCAGCGGCAGGCTGCGTGTACTGCGCAATCTCCGCTGCATAGAGCTTGCGAAGCTCCTCTTCCGCTATCTCAGCCTCGGATTGCGCCAGCTCATGCTGACGTAGAGCGTTGACGAGAACCTTCTCGAGCTCGCGCGCCACCTCCGGACTCTGATCCAGCTTCAGCGCTCTGGCCCTCAACACCTGAGCCTTGAATGCCACCAGTCGCTCCAGCACCTCCTTGTGCGAACCCACAGGCCGTCCGGTTACCCGAATGCGGGCAATCTCAGACTCAAGGTCGTTGAGCGTGATGACCTCCCCTCCCATACGAACCAGAACATCCTGGTTCTCAGTCGGTTGTCTCTCCCGTGAGCAGGAAACATTGCCGACCATGGCAACGAGAGTCAAAACTGAAACTACTGTTTGGCAAATATTCACGTGTTTTTCCTCAACTGCATCTAATCAGATTAATTGCCGTACACAACACGCACACGCATAAACAGGCGCGGGCATGTACCAGCAGTTGGTACCGCCTCATAGGTCACAACCCCGGCCATATTCATCAGCGCCGGCACAGAAGCGGTGCGGATCAATCCAGCGCTCCAGTTCCGTAAATCCGTTGACCCCTCAACCACAAACCTGAGGTCCGTTGCCGCAGGATTCTGATATAGATCCAGATTAAGCCGTCCATTGCGGAAGCTGAGTTGCGGCATCCTTGAACGCTGCGGGTTGGCCGGGTCGATGCCGTAGGCGTAGCAGCGCAGGTAATCAAGGCCAACGCTGTTCACATCCTGCAACGCGAACGCGGCTAACGGAGCGCTTGCTTGCGGGGCTACTCTGGACTTCCAAAGCGCCAATGTCTCCAGCCGCTCCACCAGCACCACGCTCCCGCCAGCCACATCCGCAAGCGCGTAGGCGCTGTTGAGCTCAACATCCACCCGCACTGTTTCAGCACCACCACTCAGCGTAGCGTATGCAGTGGGCACAATCGGCACAGCCACGGTTGTTTGACCAGCGGTAAAGTTCACATAAGGGGCAACATATTCATAGTCAACCCCATTGGCTGCCTGACCGCTGATCTTCAAACGGACAAACAGCGCATTGGCAATCTGGCCCTCGCGCGTGATGAGCAGCACAGCAGGGACGCGCGGGTTGACACTGCCTCTGGCTTGCAGCACCTCAACTCCAATCACAGCCTCGAGGTCTTTGATCGTCACACGCGCGGACGTTGCCCGGCCCAGACAATAGGAGCTGCCAGCCGCAAGAGTCACCTCAACAATCTCATCCTTTTCCACCAGGTCATCGGGAAATGGCGATATTTCGAGTGTCACCATTGACTCTCCAGCCTCAAAATGCACGACCGGCTGTATGGCGGAGTAGTCCACCCCTGATTGCGCGGTGCCTCCAATAGTGATATTCACATCCAGAGCCGGTGCTAGATCACCCTGGCGCGTGAAGGTGAAAAGCCCGGAGTTCCTTCCGCTTTCAGAGGCCGTAGTGTCAGTCGCGGCAATGGAAATACAGGGCTGCAATTTCAAACGGCCAACCGTAATGCTCCCGTTCAGCACCAGCTCATAGCCGGTCAACGCATCAATTATCACGTTTTCCAGCTTCAAAACATGGGTTGTGAGATCCTGGTTATCCCGGGCGGCGTTGATCGTGACCAGCGTATCAGAGCCGCTGATGGCAAAGCTCACTGACTCATGCATCATGCCTCTGTTTTTGGCAAGCAGCCCCGACAGGGCGATCCGGTCGCCCTCCAGCGGGTTGAAATCCGTGATCACATCCGCGGCATTATCGCCCTCATCAAAGTAGAAGATATCCGCGCCGCCGCCGCCGGTCAGGGTGTCCTGACCAATGCCGCCGACCAGGATATCATCTGCCATACCGCCGCAGAGCTGATCATCTCCGCGTCCGCCGGTCATGACCTGTGCAATCTCAGCGCCAAAGCTCGGAAGATACTCTTGATTGTACTCAGCCGCTTCCATCCCTGAGCTGGGTGCTGCAAAGCTGACCCCTTCAAAGGCGCGCACAGCGTCCCAAAGAACCACATCCGCACGCTGCGCTGCCAGATAAGCGCGCTGGCGCTGCTGCTGGGCAGTTGACATCAACGATGGTTCTTCGGGCTGCTCATAAAAGGTGAGCTTGATGGTTGCCGCGGCATTGCTCCCGCTGCTGCCGTCGTTGAGCGAGAGCGCAAATGCGTCACCCCCGAGATCCTCAAGGCTCTGATGCACATAAACAAGGTGCCCGCTGTTTACATCGCTCTGCGTGAATTGTGAGCCGACAGCGAGTGGCTGATCAGGATCGTCTGGATCTGCATGGGCATTGCGCAGCACGAGCGCACCGCTCCTTGGGAGCGCGGTCAGAGTGTAGATCAGATCATCTGCCGCGGTGTCGATATCAACCCCAGCCACACGTATGCCGGTCACACAGCCGGGAAAGACCAGCAGATCCGTGGAGGCCAGGGAGGGATGACGGTCATCATGCGCAGGATTGGTGCCCCTCAAATATTCGTTACAGCTTAAAATCCCGTCACCATCCAGGTCGAGCAGGGCATCAGCTGGACTCTGTTTATCAAGTCCAAACTTATCCTCCCACCAATCCGGCATACCATCACCATCAGAGTCCAGGGCCTTGCAGTTCACCGCCATATCCAGGCGGTAGGTTTGGGCCCGCAGGATCTGCCCGGCGGTGAAAGAGGAGCCGCTCGGTCCAATAAACTCCACCGGCAGTCCGTTAACAAAGGCTGACACATGGCTGTTGGTCAGGGCCACGGCAGGCAGCGGGATTCCGAAACCGGGGTGATCAACCTGGTAGGCCACGGCGCTGTGCGGGATGTCCAGCCGATAGCTGAACTCGCCATCCTTTAGCGGAAAAAGCGCGGCTTTAAAAACAAGGTTGGAGCCATTGGCATTTTTAATGGTCCAGAGCAGTGCGCCCTCATGGATAATATACGGCTGAGCATCTCCAACTCCGATCACCTTGCCGTAAAAAACCGTGGACGGCTCCGCAATTGAGGCTGAGTGAACCGTCCCGGCGCAAAGCAACAGCGCGGCTGATGCGAGTATCTTCATTCTTTTCATCATATCCCTCCAACGCGGGTTTTGCCCGCAACCTGGATTGTAGCGGGCAGCTTAATTTCCAGAGTGGCCATAGGTTTCAAACACAAGCTTGATATCGCTGACTTGATCGATAAACCGATTTAATCCCTCATGCGGATCAGCATTCAGGGTGCGCCCGGGTATAATCAACACCCATTGGGTATTACGCACTGAGCGCCCAACCAGACGGCTGGTGTACATCAGCTCATCCTCATTGATTGCATCCCCTCCATCGTGGTAGGCTCGGAAGCTCGAGAAGCGGCGCGCTTCGCCGTAAAGGCCGTTCAAGCTGGAGAAGATCGGCACCCAGTCACGCTGATCCAGCTCAGCTGCAACACTCGGAACAGGGGCTGGAATGCACTGATCAAACACACTCCATACTCTGACGCGGTTAGGGTCACTGCTCGACGAGACACTCAGGAGATCCATGCCGGCGGGGATCAGGTAGATGCGCGGCGCCACCGGCAGATCATGCTCCAGGCTCTCACTGCGGTAATCCGAGAACCAGACACCCGCAGCCCGGATCTTAATGGCGTAAACACTCGAATCATAGGCGTGATCACCGCCGCTGAGCATGTTTCCAAAAAAGTTTTTGCCAGCCCTGATGTCAGTACCGAAGCGAATCACAATGCCGGGTTCAACACCATCGGCGGGCATGGTGTCAAAGGGGCGGCAGAACTGCCGAAACTCAGGGACCTCCCACAGATTAGCAACCCGCATTGCTTGCAACCTCTGTTTCCAAAGCTCATTGGCAGCGCTGCCAGCATTGGCTGCACCATGGAGCGAACCCTGGGTTGAGTCTTTGGGATAGATGCGGAATTTCTCTGTTCTCAGCGAGATCTTGCCAATCTCGATCTGCGGGTTGTTGATACCCAGCTGTCCCTTCATTGAGTCATAATTTGCCTTGAGCCACGCCAGCGGCTGGGCCAAGCCGCCGCTGCCGAGCTGCGCTCCGCCATCGTCAAGCAATCCAATCGAGCGGGCTTTGATGATATCCTGGATCGCAGCCTGCGGCGAGCCAGCATCACTGTCGGCAAAGCAGGTCTCATAGTCATAGGCTTTGGCTGCCAGGTAGGCGTAACGCGCCGCCAGATTAAACGAGGAGCGGTAGCTCTGCAAGGCATGGTTGCGCGAGACGCGGAAGGTCATATCCTGATAGCGGTTGAGCTGTGTGGCAGCGGCAACCCGCTTGTTGAAGGCAGTGCGCTCATCCACCAGACGCGCTCCCTCATCCAGCGCGGCACGATACTGCTCCGAGAGTTTACGCAGTGCCTCAATCTCCTTGAAGATCGCGATTCTCAGAACCGGCTCGTCACCGACCAGATCTTCAATCTCCTTGAGCCACTCTTTGCGGCTTAACTCCCCCTCCGCACTTGCATTTGCCAGGTTAATCTCCTGCTGGGCAATCTCAAAGGCCGACTCTTCGGCCAGCTTAGCGGTGTTCAGTCCAATCTCAATAAAATCAAAGGTTGTTGTGAACGCCAGCTCTCCCAGCTTGATGGCCCCGCGCATTGGACCGAGTGCATCACCAGGTGAGATTGACAAGCCGCCGGTCGGCAGGTTAAGAGGGATGGACTCCTTGATGCCTGTGGCAGTCACCTTCGCCATCTCCTTACCTGAGCGTACGGATTGCGTTGCCAGCGTAATGCCTTTAAGAATTGTATCAAAGAGATACTTGGTACGGATAAAAGCCTTATTGCGTTTACTGATCTCCTCGGCTGAGCAGATACGGGCATCGACGATTCGGATGGTGCGTATGATATTGCCGGTCAGCGCATCCCAGGCACCGATGGCCTGGGCCACCGTTGCCTCCTGCTGTAGCATCTCATTCAACAGACTCTGCAAGCGCCCTGTTGCCAACCGGTTACCCCAGGCAGCGGGCGCCTGGAAGGAGTATCCAGCGGTTGTGACCGGCATTAAGGTAGTGAAGTTTTGCAGGGCCACCTTAGGGTTTCCCAGGTCGGTATAGGCAACTGAGTACAGTCCATCCCTCGCTTGCGCGGCGGTGTTTTCCTTCGCATCCGGCGCAAAGGTCGGCGCATACAGAGCCTGCCACTCCGCACTCAGACTTGTCGCGCGATCCCCGTAATCATTGGTCGTAAAGGCTTTGTACATATCTCCGTCAATCAGCTTGCCGGAGATGTCGAACTTCGCGAAGCTCTGTGAGGGACCCGGCACCGTGTTGTTGTCAATGGTACGAACGTCAACATACATATAGAGCGCCAGATCAGCGCCGTCATAACCAGCTGGATAAAGTTTTCCGGAGCCGACTGTGCCTGCATACGGTTTGCCGAAAATTTCGATCAGCCGGTTGCGATAGGAGAGATCCTCCTGAAACACATCATTGCGGTACTGCGCCTCGGAGTTGGCAATCGCCCGCACCCGGTTGCGGTTCTCATTGGCATTGTCCCAAACCAACTTGGTGTTCTCCAGCGCGGCGAGCGCGCGTCCATAGAGCTGATCAAAGTGCATCTCGCCCTGCATTCCCGAGCCTGCTTCAATAAAGCTAGGGTCAATGTCAAAGACAATCGCGTCCTTGGAGAGCCCCAGCGGGTTGTAGCCGTTGTTGGCCTGGTCAAAGGTTGACTGCACCTTATTCAGATTAGCCGAGATAACCGCGATATCACCATTCGAGGCGCGGTCAACCCTCTGGATGCCTTCAAGCGTTTTGTTCGGATGGGCCGAGGGCAGCAGAGCGTTGGCAGTGATCCAGTCGAAGTAGGCGCCTTGCCCTGCCCGGCGCGACCACCCTTCAACACCCCAGGCCCGGTCAGGGTTGCTGTCGCGATAACCCTGCCACTGGGCGGTGGGATCTGTGACGAATTTCTCGCGGTAACTGAGGTCCACGATCTCAGCCCCGGCCTTGGCCTTGGCTGCCGCGATCTGCGCGAATTTACGCTCGTCCAGGAAATCAACCTTGAGCACAATGTCCATCAGATTGTAGAACTCAGAGCGTGAGACCCAGTTGAAGTAGCGATGGTTGAAGAGATTGTACTGCATCCTGATCGCTGTCAGATAGTGGCCCCAGGCATCCCCGTGCCCCTGCGGATAGAGGATCATCGCGTCATCTTCGTCAACAAAACCATCCGCGTTTATATCGGTGATATTATAGTTGAGCGCATAGGCAGCCTCGCCCTCGCCTTTGGTGAAGTTCCAGAACAGACGATTGTAGACCGGACGGGCAAAGCCGTCGTCAACCCCGCGCAGCAGCCCCTGCTCCTCTTCCATTAAAGAGGAGAGCTGATTCTGGAAGGTAAAAACCGAGGGCGCCAGATGGCCATACTCCACGCTGTCACTGCCGAAGCCGATGGTCGGATCCTGCGCATCGGAGTAAGCCTCGTTGGCCAGCAGGGTATAGTAGTCGCTCAAACGGGTTGAGACCAACTGCAGCGCATTGGCAATCGCTGGCGTTGAAACAGGTCGCGAGAGATCAATACTCAGCGCGCGTCCCCGATTGAGAATAGTCTGATAAAGTGCGATCAAACCAGTATTTTCAATCACATTTTTATCCGGATTCAGCGCCACCGCCCCCTCATAGCGCGGGCCAAGCTGCTGCAGCATGCTGGATTGAGTTGCAGGGTTCTGCCCTTCAAAGTCGCGTATCCGCGCCTCATAGGGATTGACTGCATCCAGCACGCGTTTGATCCAGCCCATGGCCAGCTGCGGTTTGAAGTCCATCAATCCATCCAGATCAAAGTCGTTGAACGGATCAGAGTTGCCGGCACCGGCCCAGGTGAAGTTGACACGGTTATCGCCCTCGCCCCAATCTGTGCCATCCACCACATCATTGACATGACGGTAGCGGCAATACCACCAGGTGTCTGCCAGCAGTGCCTCCGGCGCGTTCGGATTACCTTTCAGCATCACTCCGTAACGGTTCCGGCCCTGCCCACCGCTCAAATCAGGAAAGATCTTCCAGGGATTGGGCTTGCCCGGCGGGGTTGCATCCGGCGGCGGCACATTCAGGGTGCCGTCATCCGGACGGTACCACCACTCAAAGACCAGCTTGTCCGCATTGGCGCCGAAATCACCTTGATGGCGCAGCACAATGTTCTCATCAAAGACATTGTCCGAGAGCACGGTTTTGATCGAGCCGCGGTAGCGCTCACGACGGTCAATCCTGATAATATGCGGTGTCACGGGTGAGCCGCCCAGCGCAGGGTCATTGTTCTCGACCAGGGTAATCCAGCTCACATCCGGCACATTGGCGTTTGGATCAAGGAAGTCAGCATTGGGAATCACGCCCAGCCCAGGCCCCAGAGCGCGCAGCGGTGCGGCTTGATTGGCCAGGCGCTTGATCACGGGCGGCACAGCATAGGGATTCTCATACTCCGGCAAACCAGTGATTGCATTTCTCACAATCTTACGCTCAAGCCCAACCAGATAACTCCCGCTCATGCCGGTAATCGCACTGGGGTTCTGCGTGCGCTCCCGCAGGGTTGTGACAGCTGCCTGCCATCTGGCAGAGGTATCAAGCTCCTTCAGGGCCTTCAGATCTTCAGCTGTCAGGATATTCGGCTCAACCAGATAAACCGCTGGCGGCGGCGCGGTCAGGGTATTATCGCCGATCTCCTTGTCATTCACCAGACCGAAGACCTCCAGTTTGCCGTTGGTGGCATCGTAGCGAATCCTTTTCTGCAGCGAAGCCGGCAGATCGTTAAACACATACTTGCCGGAGCTGATACGGGTGCGCCCCCCTGCTGGCGTCAGAGCCGTCGGAAAGTCCCCCGCCGGCAGATCAACCGCGCGTTTTTCAAGCACCTGCCCCACACGAGCGCTCCAGCTGGTCACCCACTTGAAGTCATCACCGGTGGTATTCAATGAATCAAAGACAATCTCAGCGGTGGCGAAAGCCAGCACCTCGGGCAAGCCCGGTGTTGCCACCTCCTGCAGCTCGTTATTCTGGTCCAGGATCAGCGTGGTTGGGTGATCAGCACGGTACTCGCCGCCCGCGAAGGTCAGGGTCTCCCCGGCTTTGAGAGTTGGCGCGACATCCGGCCAGTCGCTCTTGTATAGAATCTCAATCGGGTTGACGCTCTTCTGGGCTGCGGCAAGCAGGGTGCCGCCAACTGCGACGCTCCTGAACGCATTCACATCAGCTGGCAGAAAGGCCAGGCTGTCGCCCACATTCGGCACTGCTGTAATCTTCCCGCCTGCCGCATCGGTCACAATGCGTCCGGGCCTGCCATCCTCCCACCAGAAATCAGGCAGCAGAGGATAGAACGGCGAGGCTGCGAACCAGGCCTCTGTGCCGCCCGAGACCGACCAGCTGGTGTTTTTATGATCCTCCCAGTAGGTCAGCTGCCCGGTGATATTAACTCCGAAGGACTCTGGCGGCGGCACTGCGCCGATCACCTCCACCAGCGGATAAAAAGGGATCACCGGCTCGCCGGCCAACATCTTCACATAGGGCTCGCCCCGCAGCCGGGCAACCGCGGGCTTAACCCCGTCCCACAGCGCGCGGTTGGCAAAGCGGTAGCCGGCAATCTCGGACGCCGTGGCCTTGACTGCGTAAACGCGCATCTTGAACTCTTTGTCCGCAGTATCGTAAAACTGCGTCAAAACATAGGGATGCGAGGTGTAGTTGCCAGGCTGCTCTGCCTCGGTGGTCGAGCTCTTGTTATAACGGTTCAAGTCGTTATTGCGCAGTGCATAGGCCGCAGGCGGACGGGGCGAAACCTCGGCAAAGCGCAGCGACGGCGCCATCAGGGCGTGCTCCTCGTTCGGGTTGTAGCCAGCTGACAGAGGATTGGACTGCATATAAACAGCTGGCTGCTGAATACGTGACGGGTTATAAGTTGTTTCAGCCGGAATAATGTTAAGGGCAGTGCCGCCATGACCATCAGGAACAGCGTTGGTAACCGCTGCAACAACCACCTGGTCGAGCAGGTTGGTGCCCAGACTTTCGCTGCCGAACTGACTGGCAATCACAATCATCCCCAATCCCTCAGCGGCGTTTTTCGGCCAACGCGGAGTGTACACACGTGTGGCATAGGGCCAGAGCAGCCCGTCGTTGGCTGCCGGGTCGTCATACCAGGCCACCACGATTCTCTGGTTATCGGAGGCTCCGGGGTGCAGATTGACAGGAATAATCGCGCCCGGCAGATTTTCCGGGTGGATGACCTTTTTCTGCTGTGAGGTTGAGGTCAGCAGCCCCATGTCATAGACCATGCCGGCTGCCAGGCCGTTCAACTTGAGCGCATCATAGATAAAGGGGTTGTAGCGCGCTCCGGCAAAGATCAGATAACCGGTTTTTAAACCTGCCAGATCCAGCTCATCAACAATGCGCTGCCCGATCACAGCGCTGCGGCTGCTCCTCAGCACTGCCGCGTCATTCCAGTTACGGGTGCGGACCACACGCACACGCAGATACTCTTTCGCGCCATTGCGTCCGCTGTTGTCGATTTCGCTGAACAGCAGAACCGTATGCCCCGGTTGATCGCACTGGAAGTTGTTTTCGCTGTCAACCGATGCCTGGCTCTCATTGTACTTAATCGCCTGAAATATAAAATTGTCATTCGGATCAGGGTCAAGGTTGACATGCGGTGTAAAGGTGATATGCGGGTAGTGGGCTGTAGCTGGATAAACCACTGTCACCAGCGCATCCACCTCCCTACCGGGCGCATCCGGCGCGGGCCAGGTGGCGCGGAAAATTCCCGGCACCAGCGGATAGAGCTTGGCAGCCACGCCATCCCAGACAGCCATCTCAGTGTCGCCCACCTCCTTATAGCCGCCATGCACAACAATTTTTTTCAAGACCGCTGGTGGTGTCAAAAAAGTGGCGCCGTCATAGGTTTTAGCGCCAACTGTAACCGGCTGCTGAAAGAGATATTCACCGATCTGAACTGTGACTTCAACCGCTTGGTTGCCATATTGCCACATGGCGCGCACCGGGCGTTGCAAACCCGCCCCGGCGATCTGCAAGCCGCGGAAGTAACGCTCACTGTTGTTGCCCGGCACCAGGATCGACTCCACCCAACTCCCGTTGACCAGCGAGCTAGCCTCAACCAAAGTTCCATCAGTGGTTCTGATCGCGCCCTGCGCCCCGAAATAATAGCCGTCACCATTGACCCAGCCTGTCAGCCCCTGGCTGGTGGACGTATTTTCGTTCTGTGCGCAGAGGATCTGCAGCTCTGTGCCGGGGTTAAACCAGAAAGTTCCCTCGCCAGTGCTGACAGTCACATAAACACCGCCCGTTTTTTTGCGGATAATCGGCAGGGGCGCGTGCTCCAAGGTGTCGGTGTTGATCGTGATTCCGTATTGGATCTGCCAAATGTACTGGATTGATCCCGACGCGGCCATCGTGAACTCCGGGATCTGCTGCCGAGCTGGCGGGGATTGTCCAACAACAAAACTGTGGTCCAGCCCAGCCGCGCCAGTCGCCCTGTAACCAACCGGCACATATCTGATATTCAAACCAGGGTGGGAGTAATCCAGCACCTGTCCGTCAACCTGCGCAATCACTGTCTCGCCCCGGGTAATCCAGTGCATCTTGATCTCAGGCATGGGGTTGCCCACGGCCTCAGAGTTCAGCGGACCTGCCCAGGCATTAGCTGCGCCGTCTTTGAGCATACTCTCGGTGTTCAAAAAATCATGACTCATGCGCAGTGCGAAATCCTGACGCCACTTCAACACAATATCCATGTCAGCCTCGACCGTGAAGCGATAGAGTGTCGGATCACCGGTCTGCGGTATGTCGTTCACCGAGAAGCCCAGCCCCACAAAACGCACCATGGCATGATCCCGAATCACAGCAGGATCATCCTGCGAACTGTCAGTCAAAAACTGATTGTCCGCATCATGAAACACTGTTTGCGGGGCGCTGATCTCAACTACATCGCCATCGTATAACTCAATCCTGACCTCAGCTCCGATCTCTTTGGTGGGCCGTTGCGTTACATCTTTATAGATCTCCTGGTTGACCTTGACCATGCAACTGTTGATATAGATGTGCGAGGCATCGGTCACCTCTGTCAAGGAGGTAACTTTCAAGCTCCGCGGACGACTCTCAGAAAGATACTCATAGCTTGTTTCATCTGCCGCGCCATCCGGCAGTGTGAGCGAGGCTGATACAAATTTTCCGTTCTGAAATGTTGTCACAGTCAGCACGGCGTTGGGCTTGTCCTCGCCGTTATTAAAGAAAACCCGCCGAAAGTCCTCAACTTTGTTTTCATCAGGATCATTATCAATGTCAAGTGAAACCGCGTGGGTTTCTCCGTTTAGCAGGCTCACATCAGCTTTATAGGTGTCCTTACGTCCGCTCGGCATGTCAAAGTGCTTGTCAAAATCTCCGATCATCAACTCAATGTGGGTAATCGGATCACGCGACTCGTTTGTCACCTCCACCTGCGGACAATTGGGGTCGCCGGAAACTCTCAATTTAAAGGCCGGCGCGTATGCCGTTGATTGAGCAGCCAGGAGCAGTGTGACTGAGAAAGCCGCTGCCGCGCTGGTCTGACGCCACACCCGGCGCCAATTAGTCAGATAAATGATGTTTTTCATAATTACCACTACCGTGCGTTCAATGTGTCAATCAGAGAGATTCGATTTAACTCGAATGTACCTTCCACCTTCAATCCGATCGGGTTGGTGGCGGGCTGCGGACCCAACGGTTTGTGCAGCCCCAGCACCTCCTCGCGGTAGATGCCGGTGATCCGCTCCACCCCCAGCCCGCTCCGCTCCAGAACATTGGTGGAGAGGCCATCAAAATCAAAGCGCAGACAACGCTCCAGATTAAAGCCAGAGGTGTGATCAGGGTGGCGCCGATGGCGGAATGGATTTGTGGGGTGGTTGGCTGGCAAAATAATTTTGCCTGTCAAAGCCGCCGCACCCAGCGGTGGCTCGGCCTGACCAATCAAAGCGCTCAGCCGCGCGTCACCTGCCCCTAACGCGAAAACCCCTGCCAGCGGCAGCTCTGTCTGGCGCGCCCTGGCAGCCGAGGCATAAACCGCATGCAGCGCTGTTGCAGCCCCAATCCGGGCCGCGCCCTTGAGCGAACTTTCAGTATAAAAAGGGTCAAGGCGTGTTTCCGCCACAGCCGCCTTGGCCGCCGCATCCGCCGCAACGGCAAGCGCCCCGGCAAACTCTGCTGAGCGCACAAAATCGGTATAGTCGGATGAGGGAGTATCCAGATGAACGATTGCCTGCTGCAAGGTACCCGCAGCTGCAAAGCCGCGCTGCTCCAGCTCGGCTGCCAAGGGTTCAAATAAAACCGGCGGGGCGGCGGAGGCGGCCAGGGCGCCATCCACAATCGCAGCAACCACAACCTGCAACGCGCTGGCCGAGGCTGTGTCAGTGTACGCGGCAACCTTAGCGTTTGATGCATCAACAGAGGCCTGATTATAAGCTGACGTCTGGCGCACAGCGCTGTTGATGAGCGCACGTGTGGCCCCTGGTTTTGCAGCCTCCTGCGCGGCGCTCAGAGCAACCTCGCGGATCATGTCGCCAAAAACCCTGCCGCTCACATAGCGCGCGTACTGATTATCAACATCTGCATAGCGGGCAACCGCACCCTGCGCTGCAACGATTTTTTCCGCATCACCCGTCGCTGTGGCAAGCGCTGCCTCGAGCGCATCGAGCACATCCACTGGCCGGGTGTCGTGGT
>JAQUCE010000145.1 GCA_028686345.1 Kiritimatiellia bacterium | reverse complement strand
GACCCCCCTAGGGGGGTTAAGAGAGAGACCCAAGATTCGCTACGCTCACCTCGGGGCCCAAAACAACAAAAAAGCAACAAGGAAATGCAGAAAAAAAGTGACAACTTTAAATCAGGACTGGACAGCACTGTAGCCGCGGGCCGCGACAGCCGGGGGGCTCGCGTGTCACCTGGTTGACGCATCCCTTGCCGCTCCAGACCACTGGACATCGATGTGAAAAACTTAGTGTTTTCGCCGTTTTGTTTAACCACGAAAGGCACGAAAAGCACGAAAGAGGTGCGTAGCTGACTTTTTGCCCACTAATCTCCGCGAAAGGATAAGGGTATTTCATCCCCGCTTCGCGGGGTCGCTAATCGCTTGAAGTTAGCGACAAAGTTTACGCTTGCGCCGGGGGGGTCGCGTGCCGCCCGCAGTCGCCCGCATAGCGGACGACTTCCTTGACCCGCGCTTTTCTTGCGACATCCAGGTTTCATCCAAGTTGAAACTGTAGTGTTGGCGGCCCTTGTCCGGCATAGTTCCGCAATGCCACGGCGTAGCCCCGCTTGCGGGCGAAGCCGGGTTGCGGGACGACGACGGATGAGCCAAACAAAGATAATGAAATCCTTTGGCGTGCCTTTGACGAACAATCGCCCGGTGTCCGCTAATTGCTTCTGAGAAGCAACCCTACACCCCTGGGCGCACTTTCATGAGCGCCTGTTGCAGTATGCCGCTCACAGAGCGGCTACTACACCCCTGGGCGCACCTTTCATGGCCTGTTGCAGTATGCCGCTCGCAGAGCGGCATCGGCGGATATACTTCGCAATCATCCACCGCATAGCGGCGGATATACTTCGCAATCATCCACCGCATAGCGGCGGATATACTTCGCAATCATCCACCGCATAGCGGCGGATATACTGTGTTGCTTTCAGTATGTCAGTCGCTATGCGGCTGACGGAAATTTTTCGACTCTAAGATATTTCACCTTAATCAAAGCACCAAGGACATCCCGTCGTAGGCAGGGATCAGGCCTTCCGGTAATAATTTTTCCTCCAGTTGGTTGTGCGGGGGGTGTAATGTCCGCGCCATATGGGTCAGAATTATTTTTGTATCAGGCTTTATGATGTTTCTGTTCTTCAATGTTTGATTCATGTGGCGAATCATTGCAAGGTCATTGTGCTCAAAGATTCGATAGTCACCGGCTTGCTCGCCTATTGTCGCGTCCCAGATGAGTACGTCAACGCTCTTTTTCTGAAGATATTCCCAGGTTTTTTTCAACAGCCAGGAGCCGTCGGTAGCGTATAGTAAGGTTTTTGTGGCACCTTCAAGCAGGTAGTAAAGGCATTTTTCCTGTGTGTGCTTAACGAGATGGTTTGACTCAAGTCCGGTAATGTCGAACTCATGAAGCCTGAATGTTGCACCAATCTCGACCGGGCACTTTTCAATCCGGCTCGACTTGGGCGCAAGCTTCAGCGCTTCTGGGTGAGCCCAGAGCCTCAAGGGTTCAAGCTTTGCATCCCGTGCGTCAGCTATGGCAAGCAGTGTCTCTTGGTGGAAGTGGTCTGAGTGTGTGTGGGTCAGAAGTAAATCAGTAATACTGGCAAAATCAACCTTGTAGCGCTTCATGGCATCAAGCACTGTTGGGCCACAATCGATCAGTATATGTCCGTTGACCAGCATAGAGGAGAGGCCGCGAACCTCTCCTCTTGCAAGCTCCCGCTCTATCGGCGGATAGTTGTCCGGCCAATCTGCCGCACCAGTGCCTAGGAAGAGCAGTCCCGTCTTCTTGGCCTCAAGTTTTTCGGATGCCTTGACCAATTTATTCTGCTGGCTTTCTTCGGCATAGGCTGAGCTAGTCGCCAGCCCATCGGCAAGCAAGGCAGTTCCAATTGTGGTTGCTAAAAAAGCTCTTCGCCCCAGCGTTTTACTCTTGTCTTTAGCCATTTGAAAACTTCCTCAGGTAAAAATAAATCCTTGCGGAGAGGCGGCGGGCAGCTGCTTTAAAGCGGCAGCGTGCCGGTGTTGGCATTCAGCATGGCCACAATCTTATCAATATCAGCGGCTGATAGGCGCTCTCTGTTCGATGGGGTCACAAAGTGATCGTGCATGATTGTGACCACCTCGGCCAGGTCGCTTGTAAAACCATCGTGCATGTAAGGTGCTGTCAGAGCAATATTACGCAGCAGGGGCACCTTCATCTTAAAGCGATCTTGCTCTTGTTTGGTTGCGTTAAACCGCCCGAAATCTTTTTCAACTATTTTTTTGTTACGGAAGGCGTAGTAGGCAACCGGATCAATCGGGCGCTCAAAAGACTGCCCGCCCATGGCGGGGCCTGTGTGGCAGGTCCCGCAGCTGTGTGATTTAAACAGGGCGTATCCCTCAGCAGCGTCGCCGGAGATTGCCGTGGCATCGCCTTTGAGATATTTATCCAGATCGCTGTCCGGGGTCAGCAGGGTCTTTTCAAACTCTGCGATGGCATCTCGAATATTGGGGTCTGTCCACTCGGCTGAGCCGTAAACATCAACATAGATCGCTGTTAATTCAGCATCTTTTTTGAGTTTTCCGATAATCTGCTCCCAGTTAGAAGCCATCTCAAGCGGATCCAGCGGTGGCCCGTTGGCTTGCTCAGCCAGATCTTTAGCGCGGCCATCCCAGAACTGCATTATATTGTAGGCGGCGTTGAATACAGTAGGGGAATTAATCGGGCCGAGTTGGTCTCTGACCCCGGTTGAGACCTGCGCTTGATCTGTTCCGCCTTTATCCATCCCGTGGCAGCTGGCGCAGGAAATAGTATCATCATCCGAGAGCCGCTTGTCATTGAAAAGCCGCTTGCCGAGGGCGATCTTGGCCGGGGAGAGCTTCTCATGCCAGGTAGCTGGAAGGGGCTGCACTGCGTCATTCATAAACTCAGTTGCCGCGAGATTGGTGGCGTATTTTTCGGCACGCACCTTGGCCGCTGAGCGCAGTATCGCCGCTTTCTCCTTGCTGTTGAGCGCAGTGTCCCAGTGAATGGCGAGAAATTTTTTGGGAGGCATGTTGTTGACGCGCACTGCATGTTCCAGCTTAGCCATCAGAGCCTGGTCGTCACCCCCGTTTTTGTAGAAGGAGATAAAGTTTACCCTGTCCACTCCGTCCGCAACATCCCGTTTAATTTGTTGACCAACAACAGGCAGCACAGCGTAAAAGGGAAGCACTGGATCTTGCATGTGACAGAGCATGCACTTGTTGCCGATGATCTCTTTCGCAGCGGTCATCTCCGCTGAGCCGCACTTGATAGCAACAAACTCCTCTGGGACCCTCTGCCCTTGAATCAGATTGATGATAGGTAAAGCCAAAACCGCGACAACACCCGTTAGAGCAACTATGACAACATGTTTTTTCGTAATATTCATAACAAACCTTTTTTGCATTCTAAAATCAACTGTCAGTATTGTCCTAAAGCTCGGGTTCTTTGTCAAGTGCAAGTAACTGCACAAACTGGAGAAATCCTAAGCAAACAGCGGTGTACGGGAAGCCTGACAGAGACGAGGATTAGAATTGCGGTTTACGATAACGGCGACGATGTATGGTGGGCGAGCTCACGCATGATCCCAATCGTCGGTCAACATCGTCGCACAGCATCGTCGAGCGTAGCTTGACTAGAATTATGACTCAGTTCGTGAAAGGTGCGCCATGGGTGTAGCAGCCGCTCTGAGGGCGGCGTTTTGCAGCAGGTTTGTGAAAAGAGCACCCCGGGGTTTCATGATCTTTGTTTGTTTCATCCGTTTTCGTCCATAATTTAGCGGTTGGAGTTGACCGCACGGTGTGATATTATTTTATTGTAATTGTAAAATTGTTTGGTTGTCATACATGGTTTCGAACCGTGCGTTCCGAGGTTTGTGATGCTTATAGTTTGGATCAGAAAATATTTTGTTGCGACAGCGTTGACCCTGCTGAGCTGTTGCAGTGTGATCGCAGAGATTGTTATTAACGAAGTTCAGTCATCCAACAGCTCAACCAGTCTCGATGAGGATGGCGATGCCTCAGACTGGATCGAGCTTTATAACAGCGGCCCAACCAATGTCAACTTGGAGGGCTGGGGTCTCTCGGATAACCCTGATAAGCCGATGAAATGGCTCTTCCCGGCGGTGGAGCTTGCGTCCGGGGAGCACCTGCTGCTCTATGCCTCTGGCAAAGACCGTACAAATTCAATCTCCATCAGTCAGATAAATTCGCCGGATGAGATTCCCGGTCTGGTGATGTGGTTCAATGCCGATAGCGAAAGCTACTCCCACGGCGCTGCTGTGGCGACCTTCAACGACCGGAGCGCGACTGGCAACAATGGCACCCAGAGCACAACAAGCATGCGCCCCACCTATGTCACGAATGCTGTCAACGGCCATGCCGCCTTTCGTTTCGATAGGGCGAAAATTCAATCCATGATTCTGGACACCTCGGATTTTAAAGGCACTACAACCCTGAGAGATATCTCGCTCTTTTATGTTTGCAAATGGGGGGGGCAAGCCACATCAGGCCTTTTTGGCGCCTGGGCTGCCGGTTCAAGTTCGAGCCAGCACTGTCATTTTGAAATATCAAATACTGCCGGGTCAACACGTCTGCGGATGGGGAACATCGACTCAGGGTCGCATATCACAGGCATGTTTCAACCTAATCAGTGGGGGCAGGTGGCTGCCGTGATGCGCAGCGCCGGTGATAATCCTGAGGCAAGAGCCTACGCCAATGGCGAGCTGCGGCATACCCTCCGAGGTGATCCCGGTAACCTGACGATTTCAGGCTACGGCAAAATGGAGATCGGACGCTCGGATGAAAACCGCCAGTTTGGCGGCGAGATGGCAGAGGTGGTGATGTTCAACCGCGCCCTGACAGAGGTTGAGATCAGCCAGGTGGCGCGCTATCTGGCGCAGCGCTATGGCACCCCGCTGCACACAGCGGCGGCGCAGCCGAAACTTCACACTAATTTCAGCCTGAAATCAGAGGGGGAGAGTGTTTTGCTCCACAATCCAGCGACCAACCTAATGGAGCAGGTTGACCTGCCGACCCTGCTCACAGACAGCTCCTACGGACGTGTTGCTGATGGCGCTTCTACCTTCGGTTATTTTGCCGAGCCAACCCCGGCGGCTGCCAACAGCACAACCTCCTATGCTGAGCCGCCGCTTGATCCTGTGATATTCTCAATGCAGCGCGGCATCTATGAAACACCTTTTAGCTTGACGCTCAGCTGCGCCAGCAGCAATTCAGAGATCTACTACACAACCGATGGCTCTGAGCCTTCAATGAGTGTCGGCGTGCTCTACGACACCCCGATCACAGTGGGAACCACAACCGTTGTCAGAGCAGTCGCATACAAGGCGGACGCCCTGCCGCAGCGTTCGATCCAGACACACACCTACCTCTTTCTCGATGATGTTCTGACCCGGACATCCCGGCCCGATGGGTACCCCGCCACCTGGGGCGGGTTTCAACAGGTGAGTTACTCTATCAGCGCCAACGCGGCAGCTCAGCCTGGTTACAGCAGCGCCATGCGCGCTGCCCTGCAGGCCGTGCCCGTGATCTCGCTCTCAATGTCAGCCGATGATCTGTTCGGCGCGGGTGGAATTTACTCCAACCCTGAAGTGGACGGACTTGAAAAGGCGGTCTCAGTTGAGTGGATTACAAACGGGGTGGGTCAGGTGCAGTTGGATGCCGGACTTAGGGTGCAGGGGGGGGCAAGCAGGAAGTTCGTGAACACACCCAAAAAGTCGCTGCGCCTGCTCTTTAAAGCCGAGTATGGTCCAGGCAGATTGAAAACTCCGGTGCTCAAAGATGAAGGCAGCGATCTCGCGGATTTCAACACCTTGGTGCTGCGCGCTGAGTATAACAACTCCTGGGTGCATTGGGAGGCTGAACAGCGGCTGCGCGGTATCTACATTCGTGATCAGTGGGTCAGGGACACGCAGATTGCCATGCGCGGCAGTGGTTCGCATGGCGGCCATGTGCACCTCTTTCTCAACGGGATTTACTGGGGACTTTATAACCTGGCGGAGCGTCCGGATGCCGCTTTTGGCGCCAACTATTTCGGCGGGGAGCGCGAGGATTACGATGCCATGACCCACGATGGCATCCGCGATGGAGATAATATCGCCTGGAATCAGATGATCGCGGTGGCGAAAGGGGATCTTACAACCCGCGCGCAATACGAGCTGCTGGGGCAGTATTTGGATATCGACCACTTTATTGACTACATGATCGTCAATATCTACGGGGGTAACAGCGATTGGCCGCATAATAACTGGAATGCGATTCGTCGTCGCGAGGCTGGCGCTGGCTACCTCTTTTACTGCTGGGACAGCGAGCGCACCCTGGAGGGGGGCAGCGTTAATCAGGCGGGAGTGACGGGGCAGCTGAACAGTAGCGCCAACTCAGCCAGTTTTTACACGGCCTTGAGGGCGAGCTCTGAGTTCAGGTTGCGCTTTGCCGACCGCCTGCACAAGCACTGTTTTAATGGTGGCGCACTGGTGCCGCAAAATGCGATTGCCCGGCTGGAGGCACGCATGCAAAAGAGTGCGACAGCGGTTTTCGCTGAGTCGGCGCGGTGGGGTGCTTACCGTAATGAAATTTATGATCGCAATGGCCCGTCGCCAGCCTTTACCTGCACTGACTGGTCCAACGAGTGTGCCCGCATTACCAACAGCTACTTTCCCGGCAGAACCGCGACTGTGCTCAATCAGTTTAAAGCAGTGGGCCTCTATCCTGCCACTGCCGCGCCGGAGTTCAGTCAGCACGGCGGAGTGCTCGAGTACAACAAGGAGTTGAGCATTACAGCGGCCGCAGGGCTGATCTATGTGACAGTTGATGGCGTTGACCCGCGGCGCCCCTTCACGGGTGGGGTTTACTCCAATGCCTGGGTGTACAGCGCACCTCTGGTGCTGACCGAAGGCGCGATTCTCAAAGCGCGGGCGTATCATAATGGAGTGTGGAGCGCCTTGACTGAGGCTGAATTCGGTGTGCATTTAAGCGAAGCGGTTTTCCTGCCGGATATGGATGGCAGCTGGCAGGTGGCGGGCAACTGGAGCGGCAACGTAATTCCCAATAGCGCGGGGCAGAGCGTTTTGATTAAAACTCCGCTTGCAAATCGCAACATCGAGTTATATGCGCCGGTTACGGTTGGGTGCATCCGCTTTGACCACACAGAGAATGAGTTCAGAGACCGGCTCCAGGATGGCAGCGCTGGCAGCTCCTTGACGCTGAAGGCCGGTCAAGGCGGCCATGCTGGCATCAATGTGAGCGGCAATGGCGGCGGCTATGTTGAGTTCAGGGTGAAGCCCGGTACTGTGGTTGAGGGTACCCTTGAACTGGATGTGCAGCACCTTGAGGGCGACTCTGAGTATGGGGCACTGCGTCTGCGGGAGCGCTGGAACGGCGGCGATATTCTGAAAACAGGGGCGGGCATGGCTACCTTTACCGGCGAGCAGAAAAACTTTACCGGAGCAGTTGAGATTGCCGAGGGAGTGCTGGCGCTCACCGCATCCTCCGCTCCGCTCACGGTTACAGGGTGTTCGGTGGCGGATGGCGGTCAGCTCCGCTTGACCTCGTCCAGCGATCCCGGTGTGCCCCGACTCTATCCGCTCGGCGGCAGCATAACCGTTAGCGGCGCAGGGCGCGGGGTGGAGATTCCCGAAGGCACCGCTTATGGCAAAAAAGGCGCGCTGCGTTACGATCCTGAGGGTTCCGGCAGCCATGTGGTTCTGACCAATCGAATCACGCTTTTGGATGAAACCGCGCTGCATGTTGACGGGACACTGAATACGCTTGAGCTATGTGGACGCTTGATCGGTAGCGATGTGTTGACCAAGAGCGGCGGGGGCACCCTGCTGTTGAGCGGTGATCTATCCGGTTTCAGCGGGCCGGTTGAGGTTGCGACAGGCGCGGTGCGGGTGAACAGCCAGGCAGCTGCCGTTGGTGCGCTGACCGGGGGCGGACGGTTGGTGCTTGATAATTCGATTGTGAGTGCGCCCTCGATCAGCGGAGTTGCGCTGGATCTGCTTTTTAACCAGGCCGGTGCGCCGGATTACGGAACGCCAGCCAGCAGCGGCAATGGCTTGCTGCGGCTTGACACCCTGGAGGGCGGCATGCCGGAGATCCGCATCTTTTTGCAGGTTGACGCGGATGTCACTGGCGGCATATTTGTGCCCTACAGCGAAGATCTGGCTGGCAGGTTGCACGAGGGCAATTGCCATGTCTACCTTCGGGATGTGTTCGGAGATCTGACGTTTAACGGCGCGCAGTGGAGCCGCAGCTCAGCTGCGCAGGTTGTGGCTGTGGCTGAGCGTGCTGACTTCAGCGGCGGCGCGGTTGCAGGCAAGATCATAGCTGTCCGCTTTGGCGAAGCGCCACTCTCTTACGAGCGTTGGAAACAGCTTATGTTTGATTCGGCTGATGACCGCAACAACCCTGCTGTCAGTGCTCCCCTGGCAGCGCCTTTTGGCGACACAACCGTGAACCTGATGCGCTACGCGCTGGGAGTGACCAACAGCGCGATGAATCTGGCATTCTTTCTGCCGCAACTGACGCTCAATACAAGCTCGGCTGCATATAGCTTCCCCTTTGCATCAGGGCGGGATGATCTGCGTTACGTGGTTGAGTCAACCTTTAACCTGAAAGACTGGGCAAGGGCTGAGTTGCTCTACGATTCATTGACCGAATATCCGGAAAATCTGATTGACGGATGGATGACCCTCGAAGATCCAGCGCGCTATCAGCGCCGCTTTTATCGTCTGCGTGTGATCCTGCGTTAGTCGCTTAGGCGACTAAAAAAACAACCCAGCCCTGTATTGTAGGTATTCCTGTGATAAGGGTATTTCAAGCGATTAGCGACCCTGCGTAGCAGGGATGAAATACCCTTATCCATTCGCGGAGATTCGCGGGTAAAAAAATTATCACGCTACCCCATTTTTCTACCCCTCTATTTCTTGACCGCTAAAGCTCAGAGAGCGACAGCTGGTTTCTACCCCAAAAACAAACTAGCGCACCCTCTGCGCCTCAATGTCTCTGTGGCAAAAAACTGATTGCCTGCCTGTGCGTTGCACGCAGTCGGCTATGCTGCGCTGGGTTCCTTGTGGTTTCAAAAATTACAGTTCACCCATTTGTCCAGTTAGCTGAAAAATTGCTAAAAAATGGTGTGTTTCCTGTTTGTCTTTAGAGTAAGATAAAGTTAAGCAAAACAAAAGGAAACACACCATGAGTATAGTAAACAGTAATTCGTATTCTTGTCAAGTGGCGCGACATCGCAACAAGACAGTTGATCAACAGATGAAGCAGGCTGCTGTGGAAGGAACAGGGCTAAGTCCCTGGGAGGCAGATGTTTTAATTAAAGTCATTTCTGATGTGTATTTTAATGATATCCAGCAAACTATAAAACCGGGCCAGGTTTTATACAACTGTGTGTCAGCAAAAGAAGGTGCGGGGAAACCGTTAAAAGAGTGCGCGATGGAAATGGTCCTGTTATCTCTGTTTGAGGAAAGTGATAAGAAAGGGCTGGAAGTGGCAGGCAAGAAGCACCGCCAGACCATTGTCAGACAGCGGAGGCTGATGCGGTTATGTGAGCAGGCCCGTGATCAAGGAGGCCTTCTCACCCATGAGGATCTCGCACAGTTGTTGATGTGCGACAGCAAATCAATACAGCGTGATGTCAAAGAGCTCCAGGCTCTTGGGATTATCGTTCCGACCAGAGGCCGGGTTAAAGATATTGGCCCTGGGATCACTCATCGCGAGCTGATCATCAGGCATTGGTTAGAAGGTAAGGAAGAGCTCGAGATCTGCCGCTGCACCAAGCATTCAATGACATCTGTTGAAAACTACCTTAAAGCGTTTAAACGAGTAGTGTTTCTTCGCATTGAGAAAAAATTCACAGACCATGAAATATCAGTCGCGGCTGGGGTCTCGCAACGGGCTGTCGGAATCTATTTAGATGTATATGGATCTTTGAAAAACAAAGGAATTGCCAACTACCGCATGGCTGAAATCTGCCATGTCGGCGATCAATATTACAAAGAAACCGGCGAAAAAAAAGACTCACAACGTGTGAACACATCAAAACAAGAGTGGAGGGTGAAGTGAAAAACTACGTTTCCGCCAATGAGGCCACCTTTGGTCCCCAGGAATACAAAAACTTCCCGGGCGCTCTTGATGCGTTCTTTGAAAAACAGTGCCCGCAGATGGGCGGTTCGCTGTCCCGGGGGGCTTTAGTGCAATCAATATACAGTATGGTATGCCGCTTTTTCCCTGAAACCACCCATTTGAAACCGGGGCAAATGCCGTGGGTGGTCGTGGATAAAGCAGAAAAAGCCAGTTACGGAAAAAGCATGAAGCAAACCGCTTTGGTCCCGGTTGTGATTGATCTGGTCGGTGTCGATGATATTGCACAGCGCAAGCAGGGTAAAAGCCTTAAAGAGATGAAGATAGATTCCATAGCCCGCATCTGCCAATCTGTTGATAAGCAAAATGGATGTATTACGCAGGCGGAGTTAGCTATTTTGCTCAA